>CAJMRU010000161.1 GCA_905215845.1 uncultured bacterium | reverse complement strand
AACATTATATCAAAGGATTCTCAATTTTTCTATTCCGATACCATTTTACACTATTTTTTATATATGAAATTTGAATTTTATGTTGATGTGTGCTATAATTTAAATAGGTTATTTTTAACCATTTGAACATAATATATGTTTTATAAAACAAGGAGGATTACTATGAGAATTAGCATTTATGAACTTTACACCAGTCCTATCAAAAGGCTTATTGCTCGGATTTTGAGACATTGCATAGTAACTTTGAGTACTGGCAAAGAACTCACATTCGATAAAGGTCTTCACAGTGGAAGATGCTCTTATGAAGGCTCCATGACCAAAAGAGAGGAACAGGAGTACATCAGTGCAATGATGTTGATGGGAATCTAATCCTAAAGAGAAAAAGGCTTAACTACAATTGCAGTTAAGCCTTTTCTGCCATTTTCATATATAAAATTCACTAAAATAATTGCAAAAAATCCAAACTTATGATATAAATGATACAAGTTATTATGTGTGAAAAAACAAAGGAAACCGAGGTGAAAAAATGATAAAAGCTTATGCTAAATCGGATATAGGAAAAGTAAGAGAGATTAATCAAGATTATTACTATATATCAAATTCTTTAGACGAAGTACAATTATATATGTTAGCAGATGGAATGGGAGGATATAATGGAGGAGAAATCGCAAGTAAATTAGCAATTCAATCTGCCAAAAGTTATATAGAAAATAATTTTAAAGAGATAGAAAAAGATAAAGAAAGTATAATTCAATTAGTCGCAAGTAGTATGGAATATGCCAATATGGTAGTATATGAAAAATCAAGAGAAAACCAAGAATTAGAAGGTATGGGTACTACTTTAGAGGTTTGTCTAATATATAATAATAGGGCATTTATTGGACATATAGGAGATAGTAGAATTTATAGAATTAGAAAAGAATTTATGAGAAAATTAACACAAGACCATAGTTATGTTCAAAAATTAGTCAAAGATGGAACAATAACACAAGAACAAGCAGCACATCACCCACAAAAAAATATGTTAATGAAAGCATTAGGATGTAATGCCTTTGTAGAACCAGATGTTATGGTAAAAGGTTTTTTAAAGGACGATATAATTATAATGAACTCAGACGGATTAACAAATTTAGTATCGCAAGAAGAAATGTTTAAATGGGCTAAAACAGATATTGAACAAGCACCAAAAGAACTTGTAAAATTGGCAAATGAAAATGGTGGCTATGATAATATTACAGTTATTGTTATAAAAAACATATAACAATATAAGCAATCCACACATAAACATATTAAGGAGAGAGAAAAATATGATTTTAGAAGGAAAAATATTGGGGAATAGATATGAAATTATCGAAAAAGTCGGTAATGGAGGAATGGCAACAGTTTATAAAGCAGAAGATAAAGTCTTAAAAAGAAATGTAGCAGTTAAAATTTTAAGAGATGAATTTACAACAGATGAAGAATTTATAAAAAGATTTGAAATAGAAGCACAATCTGCTGCAAGATTAGTCCATCCTAATATAGTATCTATTTTTGATGTAGGTGTTGAAGAAAATCTTTATTATATAGTAATGGAATTAATTCAAGGAAAGACCTTAAAAGAAATTATAATAGAAGAAAGAGGACCATTACCATGGAAATGGTCTGTAAATGTAGCAATACAAATAGCTTCGGCATTGGAAATGGCACATAAAAATAATATTATCCATAGAGATATAAAGCCACATAATATAATAATAACAGAAGATGGAATAGCAAAAGTCACAGACTTTGGAATAGCAAAAGCAGTATCTAATTCTACTATTACAGCTTTTGGAACTACTATTGGTTCAGTACACTATTTTTCACCAGAACATGCAAGAGGTGGATTTACAGATGCTAAATCTGATTTATATTCATTAGGTGTTGTAATGTATGAAATGGTTACAGGAAAAGTACCATTTGATGCAGATACTCCTGTGTCTGTTGCATTAAAACATATGCAAGAAGAACCAGAAGAACCAATAGAGTTAAATCCTAATTTACCAAGTGCAGTAAATAAAATTATAATGAAAGCATTAAAGAAAGATACAACTTTAAGATATCAAACTGCAAGTGAAATGTTATCAGATTTAAGAAGAGCATTAAAAAATCCAAACGGTGAATTTGTAGATGATAGAGAATATGACGAAACAGCTAAAACACAAAAAATAAATACAGATTTATATGGAAATATAGAAGAAGATTCAAAAGCTAAAAATGAAAATGGAAAAAAAGAAGGAAAGTTTAAGAAATTTATAAAAGAACATAAAGCTTTAAGTATTGTTATAGGATTAATATTATTATTTGCGTTAAGCTTAGGCGGAACATTAGCTTTCTTAAATCTTACTAATCCACCAGAAGTTGAATTACCAAACTTAGTAGGAATGTCAAAAGAAGAAGCACAAAAAGAAACAGAAAATTTAAAATTAAAATTTGAAATAAAGACAGAAGAATTTAATAAAGAAGTACCAGAAGGATATATTATATCTCAAGACCCTAAATATATAGAAAAATATAATGTAAAAGAAGGAAGCACAATAACAGTAGTAGTTAGTAAAGGACAAGAAAAAACGAAAGTACCTAATGTAAAAGGAAAATCACAAGAAGAAGCTTTACAATTATTAGAAGCAGCAAACTTAAAAGCAGAAATAATTGAAGAAACAAGTAAAACTGTAAAAGAAGGATATGTAATTAGCCAAGAAACAGAACCAGATGAAGAAGCATTTGCAGGAGATACAATAAAAATTCATATCAGTAAAGGAACTGGAATAAAACAGGTAAATGTTGTAAGTGTAATAGGTCAAAATGAAGCAAATGCAAAAACAACATTGACAGGTTTAGGATTAAAAGTAAATGTTGCTTATGAAGAAGATACATCAAAAGCAGATGGTATAGTTTTAAAACAAAGTCTAGAAGGCGGAAAAACAGTCAATGAAGGGACAACAATAACAATAACAATAAATAAGATAGCAGAAATGAAAGAAGTATCTGTTACTGTAAATGTAAAATCTTTACTTGGTGGAAACATATATGAAGAAGTTTCAAATACAACAAATTCATCAGGTGATAAAAAAGTTAAAAAAGTTAATTTAAAAGTAGTAGTTGGAAATGATACAATATATTCAGGGAAAGTAAGTGCATCAGAAACAAGTATAAAAGCAACAACAAAAGGAACAGGAACAAAAGAAATAAAAGTTTACATAGATGATGTTTTGAAAAATCAAGGACAAATAAAATATGGTGAGATGACAACATATACTGCTGAGTAAGTGTGAAAATATAATTACAAATTATAGCTAATATATAATAATAAAACAGATATTAAAAATAAAAAGGCATATCAAATAAATATTGATGGATATGTCTTTTTTTGTTATTACATTTTATCATATAGTAATATTATAATAAAACA
>CAJMRU010000160.1 GCA_905215845.1 uncultured bacterium | reverse complement strand
TTCAGGTACCGTGAGCATTCCTCATTCGAAAGCCTAACCAATTCTAATCTTCATTTCAATCGAACGTTCAAAATTTAAAAAATTCATAATTATCACCCAGTTTCAGCTTCTCTATAATTAAAAATATTATCTTGTAACGAGACATGACATATGGTAATTTAAAATATTTTAAGTATGTCGATTATAAAATAAAAGGAGGTAATAAAATGCCAAGTAATAATAATAGATTAGGAAGAATTGATGAAGAATATAGAAAACAACTTAGTCAAATTATAGGTTATGAATTAAAAAATCCAAATGTAACAGGTTTAATTAGTGTCACAAAAGTAAAAGTAACAAATGACTTAAAATTTGCAAAAGTATATGTTAGTGTTTTAAATTCTAAAAATGTAAAAGATACTTTAGCAGGATTAAAAAAATCAGCAGGTTTCATAAGAACAGAATTAGCTAAAAGAGTTAATTTAAGAAATACTCCTGAACTAATATTTGAACTAGATGATTCAATAGAATATGGTGCAAAAATAGACACTATATTAAAAGAAATATTACCAAAAAAAGAAGACTAATAAGCATAAATTGTAAAACTTATTTTAAATATATTATACGAGGGAGAAAAGGCTTGAATAATATCTAAATGTTATAAATTATTCATTCTGATTTGTGCCTTAAAAGGAAGGAACGATAGGAAAATGACAATTGACAATATTTTTGAAGAAATAGAAAAAGCAAATAAAATAGTATTATTGACACATGAAACACCAGATGGAGACGCAATAGGTAGCACACTTGCTATGAAATTAGTTTTAGAAAAATTAGGAAAATCTGTTGATGCAATAATTACAGAAATACCATCAACCTTTAAATTCTTACCAGGAGCAGAAGAGGTAAAATCAAAAAGTGAGGTAGAACAATATGATTTGGCAATTACATTAGATTGTGCAGTTTTAAAAAGAACAGATGGAAAAGAATATTTTGAAAAAGCTAAAAAAACAATAGTTATAGACCATCATGGAAGTAATACTATGTATGGAGATATAAACTATGTAAATCCAGTAGCACCAGCGTGTTGTGAGGTTTTAGCAGGAATGCTAGAATATAAGGAAATAGATATTGATGTAAATATAGGCACTTGTATTTTAGCAGGAATCATAACTGATACAGGTGGATTTAAGTATTCTAGTGTAACAGCTGAAACATTTGAATTTACAGCAGATTTAATAAGTAAAGGTGTAAATGTATCAGAAATATATACAAAAGTATTAGAAACAAAAACAAAAGCAAATTTTGAGTTATCAAAAAGAGCAACTGACAGATTAGAATTTTTACAAGATGGAAAAGTTGCATTTACATATTTAACAGCAGATGATATGAATGACGTAAATGCACAAATGGGAGATCATGAAGGAATTGTAGAAATCGGAAGAGGAGTAGAAGGAGTAGAAGTTTCCATATTTATAAGAGAAAATGACGAAAGAAATGCTTATAAAGTATCATTAAGAGCAAATAGTAATTCTAAAGTTAATGTTTCTGATGTTTGCTATATGTTTGGCGGTGGAGGTCATCAAAAAGCAGCTGGAGCATTAATTCAAGGAAATAGAGAAGAAGTTAAAGAAAAAATTATTAAAGAAGTAGTAAAACATCTAAATAAGAAATAATAAGAAGTAAAATTCAAAGATAATAGCTACTATAATTTTTTATTGAATAGAAAAATTTATTTTCTTACTCAATAAAAATTTAAAGCTAAAACAGAAAAGGAAAATTATGAACGGAATATTAATAGTAAATAAGCCATCAAACTATACATCACATGACATTGTATATAAAGTGAAAAAAATAACAGGAATGAAAGTAGGGCATACTGGAACTTTAGACCCAATGGCAACAGGAGTATTACCACTACTTATAGGAAAGGGAACATTATGTTCTAAGTATTTAATAAATCATGATAAAATTTATAATGTTAAATTACAACTAGGAATAAAAACTGATACAGCAGATAGTGAAGGAAATATAATAGAACAAAAGGAAGTAAAAGAAGAAAAGCTATCTCAAAATGCAGTTGAAAAAACATTAAATGATTTTATTGGAAAACAAGAGCAAATTCCACCAATGTATTCAGCAATAAAAGTAAATGGAAAAAAATTATATGAATATGCTAGAAAAGGCGAAAAAGTAGAGATAAAACCAAGACAAATAGAAATATATGATATAAAATTGCTAAAAATTGATAAAGAAAATAAACAAATTGAATTTTGTGTGAAATGCTCAAAAGGTACATATATTAGAAGTTTGTGTGAGGACATTTCAGAAAAACTTGATACAGTAGGATATATGATAGGCTTAGAAAGAGTTCAGGTTGGAAAATTTAATATAAAACAAGCTATATCAATAGAAGAATTGGCAAATAATAAGGAAATAGTAAAGGATAAAATTATTACAGTAGAAGATTTATTTAAAGATTTAGATAAAATTGAACTTGAAAAAAGAAAATTAGATCTATTTTTAAATGGAGTACAATTATCTAATTCCAATATAGATGGGATTTATAGAATTTATAGTGAAGAAAATTTTATTGGGATTGGGATTGTGAAAAATAAGTTATTAAAGAGAGATATAATAATTTAATTATTACAAAAATATAAAAGCACATAATAATACTAGAATATTGTTATGTGCTTTTCATAAATTAAGGTTATTTTTTCTTAGCATAAATTTCAAATACATGCCAATGTTTATCCTTTTCTGTTGAACTATCCTTAATATATTTTTTTTCAGCATAATATACAATTTCAAAATTCTTAAAATAATCTAAAAGTTTTTTCTTGGTCAGAAAAGTCATAGTTTTTGATTTATTCCATTCATCTTCAATTCCAAGAAAATTTCCGAACAAAAAATCCACTAGGTGTAATATTTTTAGTTATTTCATTCATTAATACATCAAATTTATTTGGTTTGCAAAAATGTAAACTAAAACATGAATATATTAAACTCGCTTTATGTAGTTTTATATCCTCAAAATCTTGTAATAGAAATTTTAAATTATCATTCATGCCTATTTTATTCATTATAGCTTCTTTGGATTTTTCTTCCTTATCTATACAAGTTACACTAAATCCATTATCTATTAGGAACTTGGCGTCATTTCCAACACCAGAACCTAATTCTATTGCGATTTTTTCAGTTAGTTCTTTATCAAGTTTCATATTAAAGAATCCACGTAAAAGACCAGAAGGTTTATTAAATTTTTTTGATTTTTCATAAAATTGATTTATATTTTTCATGAACATACTTCCTTAAATAAAAGAAAATTAAAACAATAAATATTTAGTAATAAAATATTAATAGATATTTTAATTGTAGAACATTTTTACAATTAAGTCAACATAAGTAAAGGCTATTGCAGTGTATTTTTGAAACTTATTGACCATTTTTAAATGAAATTATATTAAAATTGGTCAATAACTTGATTT
>CAJMRU010000159.1 GCA_905215845.1 uncultured bacterium | reverse complement strand
TTTAAATTTTTCCCTTCATATCTTGCATATTTTACGCTTATTCTTTTATTATTTTGATTATATACATTAGCAGTTTTGTATTGAGATACATATGTTAAATTTATTGGACCTATTTTTATATATTCTTTTTTACTGGCTTTATCTACATATATTTCTTTTTTTATTTTACTTATATCTGATGTATTATTTTTTATAGAAGCCTTTGCTTGTTTTTTCCACTTTTCATAGTATTTTGCTGATTCATTTACTAAATTTGATGTATATCCTCCACCATTTAATGCCACTCCTGTTATTCCCAATCTTTTAATCCATTTTGGGAAAAATTGATATATAGCTTTTTGTTTTTCAGAATAATTCATCGTTAAATGGTTACTTCCTGGATCTTTTTGGTTTATAATCCAAGCCATCTGCACATTATATGAAGAATTTACTGTTTTTTGTTTTCCATTAATATCTTTCCATATTGCTTTTCCTCCTGCTACATGAATATGATGTGTTACTCTAAATAAAGCCCCATCATAATGATCGTTAAGATTTTGTCTTTGTTGAATACAATATGCTAAGGTATTAGGATTACTCATATTGTAATTAGCTCCACCTAATCCCGGAGTAACATTTATTGTTATTCCTGATTGTCCTAGTGAGATAGCAAAAACTGACTTGAAATTAAAGGATATCAATATTAAAAATAGTATAATAATCAAAATTATATATTTTTTCTTCTTTTTTAAATTCATTTTTACCTCCTTTCTTTTATTTTGTATTTATTACCTTTTTCTTTATAAAGAAAACTCCTATTCCTATTATTAGAATACAAGAAATTAATAATGTACTATAAACTATTGCTTTTCCTGTTCTTATACTTATAATTATTGAGGCTGTACTTGTATCATTTTCTCCTATTTGTTTATTGCCTGCTTTTGAGTTTATATCTTGAATTCCTAATTCATTATAGCATTCTTTTATTTCTGCTGTATTTGAATATGTGCCAACATCATTTTCATTTATTTGTTTTTCTAAAGTTAATGTTAATATTTTTGCTTCTCCGGAATTTATCTTTTCATTAGCTAAACTTTCATTATATAAATTTCCTTCTTTTTCATACCAACCTTTGTTTTTTGTTTTATCAAATATGAAACCACTTGGAAGATAATCTACTACATTTTTTATATATCCTGATACTTCTCCTGGATTGCTAATTACTATGTTATATTCTATAGTTAATTTACTATTATTTAGTTCTTTTTTGTCTATTTCTATTTTTGTTAATTGTGCATTATTATAATTATAGCTATTTTTACCTTTACCATTTTGTACTATAACATTTTTTATATACTTATCTAGTTTAAGATCAAATTTTTCGCTTTCTATTAATCCCATATTTATATTAGAAATGTTACTATCTAATATCTTTATTGAATCTGTTATTCCGAAAATATCTTCTACTCCTCCTAAGGTTAATTTTTTATTTATTACTTTAGAGGTTAAAGCTTCATCTAAACCTTCTTTTTTATAGGTTGTTATTTTATATCTAGTATTATCATATTTAAATACTACTAAGTATTCACCTTCCTTTATGTCTGATAATATATAACTACCATCTTCTGTTGTTCTAGTTCTTATTTCATTACCATTTTCATCAGTTTCTATTTCATTTGTTTTAGTATTTATTAAAAATACTTCAATATCTTTCAATCTTTCTTCATTATTTTCTAATAATCCATTTCGGTTTGTATCTTTCCATACAATACCATTTATTTTATATTTTTCTTTTTCTTCTGGTATTTCATTATTTTTTCTGCTTATTATGTGTTTTATTTCGTTACTTTCTATATTTTTTTGTTTTTCAGTTATTAATATTGCTTTATTGGTAATATTCTCGTCCTCTGTAACAGATTCTTTTTCATTTACAAGTGTTTTTATTATTATTGTTTTAGTTTCTTCTGCTTCAAATTCAGTATTTATATATACTTGATTATCTTCTTCTATTTCTATATCTTCTGATTCTTCTTCGTTGATTTCTATCTTTTCTATTTTTAATTCTTCTGCTATTTTATCACTTATAAGTGGCTTACATTTTATTTTATTTTTATTTGTTACTGTTATTGTATATATGATTTCTTCTCCTGGTTTTACAAACCCATTTTCATTATTAGCTTTCATAGAAATTTCAAAGTTGTTCATTCCGAATACTGGCATTTCTTCTGAAGAAGGTATTGTATATTTATTTTCTCCTTGTTCTATTGTTGCTCCTACAAATACTTTCTCTCCTTCATTTATTATTTCTCCTATTAAAACATGTAAACTTACTTTTATACTTTGTTTTGCCTCTAAGCTTTCTATCTTTATTTCTTCATCTATTTCAAAGTTTTTTTGTGGAAAGTTATCATCTCCTAATATAGCTTGTGCATCTATTTCACAAAATTGTGGTAAAGTCCATTTTAATTTAATATTTTCTAGTTTCTTATCACTATTATTTGTTATAGTAGCTCTGTATTCTATTATATCTCCTTCAATAAAAGTTGTCTCATTGTTTGTTATCATCTCTATTTTTCCTACAATTTCAGATGGTACTATATTATATTTTATAAGATTCGTTTCTTTTTCCATGTCTTTATATTTTATTTTGATTTTATTTTCTATACTTTTCTTTTCCAATAGGTCTTCATTAACAACTAAATTTATTTCTACACTTATGTTCTCATTAGATTTTATATTTTCTAAATCTATTTCTACTTGTCTTTTTTCTTTATTTTCCTTATAGTACATTCCCTCTGGCACATCTAGAACTAATTTCACATTTCCAGAGTCTTCTGTTCCAGTATTTTTTAAATTTATTTTATATTTTATCTCTTCTCCTGCTTTTATGTCTGAATTTTCATTAATTTCTTTTTCTCCTATAAGAGCAGTTATTTTACCATCAATTATTGGTCCTTTTCCTGTTGTCATTTCTATATATGTTGATTTTATTTCATTTTCTAATTTTGTTTCATCCTTGTCATATATTACTTTATATCCTTCAATTGCTTGCTGATTATAATCTAAATCTTTTGGTATTATAGCTTTATAATTAAATTGAACACTTTCTTTTTGCTCCAATTTTTCTAATGTTATCATATATTTTTTTATATCTTTTAAATCTTCTATGTTCTCTTCCCATTGATTCTCTACATTACTTAAATCCTCTGTAGCATTACTATTTTTTGTATAGTATACTTTGCAGTTTTCATTATCTAGTTCTATTTTTGATTTTAATAGTATATTTAAGTTATTCTCTGTTGAACTCATATTTTCACTATTTGTAGGAAAATCTCCTATAATCTTTACATTTTTAATTTCTTTTTCAGTATTATTAATAATTTGTGAACTTATAGTTATTTCTTTTTGTTCTGCTTTTCTATCTAAGTTTACAATTGTACTTTCTTCATCTCCATAAGTTTCTATTCCTAATTCTTGTATATTATTTAAAGCTATTAT
>CAJMRU010000158.1 GCA_905215845.1 uncultured bacterium | reverse complement strand
ATATAAAAGATGCATCAAAATCAAAACAAGATTTTTATATAATGATAGATACAGCTCAAAATGTAAGTCAAATAACTTTTAATGCAACTGTAAGAGCACCTAAAAAAGACTTATCTGCAGATGTTTATATACTACAAGAGCAACACGGATGGAGTAGGCAAAATTGGATAGTAGCAAAAGCAAAGGAGAATACTACATATACAGAAGCGAGCATAAAGATAGGACCAATAAGTTTAGATATATTAGGTGACTTAAAGATAAAAAAAATCGAAGAAAATAGTTCACAACCATTAGCTAAAGTAGGATTTAAAATATATTGCAAAGATACTAAAGAATATGTAGCAAAGGCTAATGGAAAAGAACCAGCTACATATACAAAAGATATAAACAAAGCACAAGAATTTTTTACAGATAATAATGGAGAACTAGAAGTAAAGAAATTAAAAGTAGGTAATTATATAATCTATGAAACTAAGAATCCTAATATAGGTTACGAAACAATAACAACTCCAATAAAAATAAAAGAAGTAGAAATTAAAAAACAAGTAAATAACGTTACTATCGTAAATAAGAAGGAATTTCTAAGCCTATCAGGAATAGTTTGGCAAGATATGGGAGATGGAAAACAAACCTATAGAAATAATTTATATGGTCAAGAAGATAAATTAATTAGTGGATTAACAGTACAATTAGTAAGTGATGGAGAAGTTATAATGACGACTCAAACTGATGAAAATGGAAAATATAAATTTGAAAATGTAGGAATCGATGAAATATCAAAATCTTATATATCATTTATATATAATGGAATGAGTTATGAATGTGTAACACCAACACTAGAAAATGCAAATGGAAGTAAAGCTATAGAAGGAAATGAAAGAGAAAAATTTAATAATAAATATGCAGAAATAAAAAATGGAGAAGCAATAGGAACAGATGGAAGTAGGACACCAATAGAATATAATAAAAATTCAGAAAAATATGAAAGTACATTAAACTTAGGTGGAGAAAGCCAAAATGAACAAAATCCATATTATGGGGTAGATGAAAAATATACTATAACTTCTAATACATATAACGCATATAATGGGTACTTAGATCAAATAAAAACGCCAGAAGAAATTAGAAAAGAAAATATAAAAGAAATAACAGATATAAATTTAGGAATATATCTAAGAGAACAACCAAATGCATCATTAATTAAAGACGTAAATAATGTAAAAGTATCACTTAAGGGTCAAACACATACTTATAATTATGGGGAAAGATTCAATAATACAAAAGCATATACAGAAGGAAAAGAATTAAAAGATTTAGATACACAAATAAAATTCCAAGGAAAATATTCTGAAATGGCATATACAAGACCACTTTATGCTTCAGATATTGCATATCAAGGTTCAGAAGAATTAACCGTTAAAGTAATTTACGAAATAGGAGTTATCAATAAATCAACAAATTTAAAAATGAAAATACCTATAATAGAAGACTATTATGACAATAAATATGAACTAAAAGCGATTGGAAGGACTTTAGATTCTAATGGCTATGTGAATAATGATGAATCTATACAAAGAGAAGAATTAAATAGTCAAAACAATTATAAAGGTGTTAGAATATTTAGTAATTTAATAGTAGAACCTCAAAAAGAAGAAAAAATATACATTGAATTAGAAGTATATAAAGATAAAATAGTAGAAATATTAGATGGAAATACTAATATTAAATTAGATAATATAGCAGAAATAGCACAATATGGAACTTTAGACCCAGAAGGAAATATATATGCTGGAATAGATGTGAATTCAGAGCCAGGAAACGTAACTCCAACAAATCCAGAAACTTATGAAGACGATACAGATAAAGCTCCGGGATTAAGTTTAATTTTACAAAAAAACTCAAGAAAAATAACAGGAAAAGTATTTTTAGAAAATGTAGAGACTTCAAATGATCCAAGTATAATAATGACAGGAGAAGAGAGAAAAGGAAATGGACAATATGATGATGGAGAAAAAGGAATAGAAGGTGTAGAAGTTCAACTAGTATATGCTGATAATCCTAATGAAGTTGTAAAAGTATATGATGAAGCTACAAAGACATTTACAAAAGACGCTATAGGAAAAACAGATTCAAATGGAAACTTTGAGATAATTGGAGTTGAAACAGGAAATTATATATTAAAATATATCTGGGGAAATAATGAATATAAAGTTCAAAATTATAAAGGAACAATAGTCAACGAAGGAATATGGAAACAAAATGAACAAAATGAAGAATGGTATAAAAGTACAGAACCTAGATATTCAGATGCTACTGACAATTATGAAACAAGACAAAAAATAGATAATCAAATTAAAAAGATTACAAACGATAAAATGAATACTTTAAATGAATATGTAGAAGGTTCAACAATAACTTTAGAAGATGGAAATAAAGAAGAACTAATAACAAAAATGGATTCTGAGACACAAGCTTTTAAAGTAAATGTAGGAGGTAATAATAATTCAAACGTAAAAGATGAATTCTTGACAAATCCTGATGGAAGTTTACAATTAGATTCAGAAGGTAATTTAATACCAAGAGATGAATCTCTAATAGAAATAAAAAACATGGACTTTGGAATTGTAGAAAGACCAAAACAACAATTAAATTTAGAAAAACACATAAAACAAGTAAAAGTTACACTTCCTAATGGAGAAATATTGATAGATGCCAAAGTAATAAAAGATGAAAATGGAAAATATCAATTAGAAGAAAAAGTACCATACACTGTATATTTACCAAAATCTAATGCCAATGAAGGAGCTTTGAAAATAGAAATAGATCAAGAATTAATTGAAGGAGCAAAATTAGAGGTAATATATGAAATTGGTATAAATAATATAAGTGAACAAGACTATGCATCAGAAGAGTATTATAAATTTGGAACAAAGAAAGATAATCCAGTAACAATGAAGCCTAATGTAATAGACTATTTAGACGAAAAGTTAATAATTGCAGATAAAGATACAACAGATAAATGGGAAAAACTCACATTAAAAGAAAAAGAAGAATTGCTTAAAAACGGAACTCTAGATAAAAATCTACAAGACTATGTACAAAAAATGAAAAATGTATTAATACATATAGGTGAACAAGATTTAAAATCAGGAGAAAAGACATCCTTAGAATTAATTTCTTCAAGACTATTATCTAAAAATGATGAAATAATTTTAAGTAACAAAACAGAAATTATTGAAATTGAAAGAACAGGAGGAAGACCACCAGAGCCTATCCCAGGAAACTTCAATCCAGCGACAAATGAGCCAAGAGAACCAGATGGAGATATATCAGAAGAAATAATTATTTTACCACCTACAGGAATAACAGATAATACTATAACTTATATTATATTAGGAATATCAATGTTAGGAATATTAACATCTGGAATAATCTTAATTAAAAGATTTGTGTTAAAAAAATAGTAATTAAATAATTATTATAAATAAA
>CAJMRU010000157.1 GCA_905215845.1 uncultured bacterium | reverse complement strand
TTCAGCATTTTTTCTTTTTCCTTCTTTTTTTAATATTCCTGAATTTCTAACAATTAATAATTTCTTTTCATATCCAAATGCTGGTGTTTCTATATCACTTATTAGTTCTGATATATTGGTATCATCTATATTTATATAATTAATACCTTTTATACATTCTCCAAAAATATTCTTTATTTTTTTCAGAATATTTTCTAGTAAAAATAGTTCTTCACCATATAATAAATATAAACTTCTTAAACTATTACTATTTAATTCTTTCTCTAAATTTTCTATTGTTACCATTTTTACCATTATCCTTTCAAAATATAAAATATGAATCACTGCATTCTAACTTTAAATATTGCTACTTTTATTTATTTTTATTGTTACTTTATTATCATTTATTACTATTCCAATTTTATCATTACCAAATTATGATTTATTATAGTTTTTGAGCAAATTTGCAAGAATGAGCATGGCATATTGCCATTGCCATACTGTCTGTTATATCGTCCAATTTTGGAAGTTTTTCTTCATTTAGAATCATTTTTACCATTCTCTGTACTTGCATTTTATCTGCTCTTCCATATCCTGTAACAGCTTGTTTCACCTGAAGCGGTGTATATTCATAAATATTTAATTTATTTAATCTAGCAGTCATTAAAATTACACCTCTTGCTTGAGCAACATTTATAGCTGTTTTAGCATTGTTATTAAAAAACAATTCTTCTATTGCCATAGCCTCTGGATTGTAAGTTTTTATAATATCATCTAATTCCTGATTTATTTTCTCCAATCTTAATGGAAAAGATGTCTTGGCTTCAGTTAAAATTGCCCCAGAAGTTTCTAAGTTAAATTTATTTCCTACATAATCAATTATACTATATCCTGTTATCGCAAATCCTGGGTCTATCCCTAAAATTCTCATCTTAATCTCCTTATCTTTCGAAATTCTGTTCTCATTATATCATATAAATTATTAAATTCAAGGCAAATTTAATAAAAAGTATAAATTTAAGTCACTAGATAATGTTATTTATTGTAGAGAAGCTGTAAATGATTGATAATTATGACTTTTTTGAATTTTTGACGTTCGACTGAAATGAAAATTAGAATTGGTTAGGCTTTCGAATGAGGAATGCTCACGGTACCTGAAGTATGAAGGGGTCTGAGTGAGAGAGGCTCATGAGAAAACCTTACCAATTCTTTCTGAATGGAATAAGTAGTCCAAAATTTAAAAAATTCATAATTATCACCCAATTCCAGCGGCTAATTTTAAAAGCTAATACGAGCTAATTAATATTACTTACTTTAAAAAGGTATCTCTTAGCCCGTATTAAATTGTTCATATATAAAATTTCAAGTCATTTAATTATCTTTTTACTTCTTCCATTACAAATACTTCTATAATGTCTCCCTCTTTAATATCATTATAGTTTTCAATTTGCATACCACATTCAAAACCTTTTGATACTTCTTTAGCTTCGTCTTTAAATCTTTTTAATGTAGCTAAATGCCCTTCATGTATTACTATGTTGTCTCTAATTACTCTTACTCCTGCATTTCTTTCGACTTTTCCATTTAATACATATGCTCCGGCAATAGTTCCAACATTTGAAATCTTAAATGTTTGTCTTACTTCTGCATTTCCTATTACTTTTTCTTCATATTTAGGGTCTAACATACCTTTCATTGCTGCTTCAACATCTTCTATTGCTTGATATATAATAGAATATTGTTTTATTTCTACTTCTTCTTTTTCAGCCATTTCTTTTGCCATATTATCTGGTCTAACATTGAAAGCAATTATTATAGCATTTGAAACTTTAGCAAGTGTAACATCTGATTGATTAACAGCTCCTACTGTGCTATGAATTACTTTTACTCTAACTTCTTCATTTTCTAGTTTTTCTAGAGCTTGTTTTACAGCTTCAACTGAACCTTGAACATCTGCTTTTACAATTAGATTTAGTACTTTTAATTTTCCTTCTTCCATTTGACTAAATAAATTATCTAAAGTCACTTTTGTAGTTGCATTTATCGCTTGTTCTCTAGCTTGACGTTTTCTTCTTTCTATTAAGTGTTTAGCCATTTTTTCATTTTTAACTTCGTAGAAAGTATCTCCAGCTTCTGGAACATCTGTTAATCCCATTATTTCAACTGGACTTGATGGTCCTACTGATTTTACTTTTTTACCTTTATCATTTGTCATTGCTCTTATTCTTCCTATTGAAGAACCTACAACGATAGTATCTCCTACATCTAATGTTCCTCTTTGTACAAGCATTGAAGCTATTGCACCTTTAGCTTTATCTAGTCTAGCTTCGATTACTACTCCTTTTGCTTGTTTATTAGGATTTGCTTTTAATTCTAACATATCAGCTTCTAATAATATCATTTCTAATAATTGGTCTATATTTTGATTTTTCTTTGCTGATATAGGAACATAAATTGTGTCTCCTCCCCATTCTTCTGGAACCAATTCATATGCCATCAATTCTTGTTTTACTTTATCTATATTACTATCTGGTAAGTCGATTTTATTTATTGCAACAATAATTGGTATTCCTGCTGATTTAGCATGGTTTATAGCTTCTACTGTTTGAGGCATTACTCCATCATTTGCTGCTACTACAAGTATTGCTATATCTGTTATTTGTGCACCTCTAGCACGCATTGATGTAAATGCTTCATGTCCTGGTGTATCTAAGAAAGTTATTTCTCTGTTATTTATTTTTACCATGTACGCACCAATTGCTTGTGTAATTCCTCCAGCTTCACCTTCAATTACATTTGTTTTTCTTATCGCATCTAATAATGAAGTTTTACCATGGTCTACATGCCCCATAACAACTACTACTGGTGGTCTTGTTTGTAAATCTTCTTCTCTATCTTCTGATTCGTCAAATAAAATATCCTCTTCTGTTACTGTTTCTTTCTTTTTAGCTGTTATTCCAAATTCTTGTGCTATTAAATATGCAGTATCAAAGTCTATTTCATTATTAATTGTTGCCATAACTCCAAAACCTAACAATTTCTTTATTACTTCTGCTGTTGTTTTTTTCATCTCTGCTGCTAAATCTTTTACTGTAACAGTTTCAGGAATTTCTATATTTGTCAATTTAAAGATTTTTTGTTTTGTTCTTTCTTCTTGATTAATATTCTTCTTTTTCTTTCCTCTTCTTCCTCTTTCTGTTGTTAAATCATAATAATCTAACATTCCACCATCTTGTTCATCAAACATACTAGATAATCTATTAGCTTGTTTTAAAGATTTTAATTTACCTTCGTCAAAACTATTATTTCCACTATTTTTTCTTGTCTTAGTTTTTTTATTTTTATTTTCTTCAAATTTACTATTTTGTTTTTGTTTATCAATATTTTTATTGTTGTATTCTCTAACTGTTTCTTTTTCAACAACATCTGCTGCCATAATATTTTTAATATTTTTTTCTATTCCTCTTTCATCTAATGGCTTTTTACCAAACTTGTCATTGTTGTTTCTATTATTAGTAAATCTATTATTATTGTT
>CAJMRU010000156.1 GCA_905215845.1 uncultured bacterium | reverse complement strand
AAATTATTTATACAAAAAATAATGAATAATATCTGATAATAATAAAAAAAGGAGGTTTTGTATGATAAGTATAAGAAAGAGAGGACAAGTGTACCAATATTCATTTGAAATATCAAAGGTTGATGGAAAGAGAAAAAGAAAGAGTAAATCTGGATTCAAAACAAAAAAAGAAGCTATGGAAGCTGGAATTATAGAGTACAATAACTATTTTAATAATGGTTGCAACACAAGAGATGAGAAAATATCATATAGTGATTATTTAGATTTATGGATTGAAGATTACAAGCAAAATATGAAGTATAATACCGTACGAACATATAAAAGTATAATAGAAAAATATTTAAAACCTAATTTAGGGCAATATAGATTATCTGGAATAACAAGTTATCAATTGAACAGCTTTATCATTGGATTATGCAATAAATATGATTATTCAAGAGATTATATAAGGAATATATTGAAAGTATTAAAAGTTTCTTTTAGAGATGCAACAGATTTATATGGTTTTATTAATTACAATCCAACATTAACTATAAAAGTGCCAACCAAATATGTAAAAAAAATCGAATAAATAAGCATCATTTATATAACCAAGAAGAAATAGACAAAATTCTAATAAGATTCAAGAAAAATGATGTATTTATATATGCTTTCTTAACAGCTTGCTATACAGGGTTGAGAACAGGTGAAGTATTTGCATTAACTTGGGATGACATAGATTTTGAAAACAAAATTATAAAAGTAAAACATAATGTTTATGCTAAAAACAAAGATAACAAAGGCAAATGGTATATAGGAGATACCAAAACAGAAACAGGAGAAAGACAGATTTATATTTGTAATACATTACTAAAAATACTAGAAGGATATAAGCAAAGACAAACTATAAACAAGAAAAGATGTGGTACTGATTATTATAGCCACTATTTAGAAGAAGTAAAGAATAAATATGGTAAAATAACTGAATATAGAATAATTGAAGTAAGAGGCAAAGTCAGATTATCTAATAAAATAAATTTAGTATTCGTTAATAAAAAAGGAAAATATTCTGGAACAGATAGTATTAGATACCCATTTAAAATTATTCACAATGAATTTGGATTAAATAATTGTAGATTTTACGATTTAAGAGGAACTTATGCAACTAAAATATTACATGGTGGAGCAGAAATAAGAGATGTTGCAGATTTGCTTGGGCATAGCAAGATAGAAACTACTGAAAATTATTATATATCAAGTACAGAAGAAACAAGAAAAAAAGCAAATGAATTTTTAGAAAAAACAATTCAATCAGAGGTTATAAAAAAGATTATAAATTTTGAGGAATTTCTACAAAAAGATTGAATCTTTTATATATGTGTGATACAATACAAATGTTCGCAAAAAGGAGGTGCTCTTAATGGGAAATACAAATGGAGATATTATAATATATCAAACAGATGATGGATTGACGAAAATAGATGTTAGAGTCGAAAATGAAACAGTATGGTTATCACAACAACAAATGGCAGAATTATTTGGCTCTTCAAGAACAAATATCATAGAACATATAAATAATATTTATGCAGAAGAAGAATTAGATAAAGAATCAACTTGTCAGAATTTCCGACAGGTTCGAAAAGAAGGAAATAGAAACGTTACGAGAGAAATTCCTTTTTATAATTTAGATATGATAATTTCTTTAGGATATAGAATAAAATCTAAAATTGCTACTAACTTTAGAAAATGGGCAACAGAAAGATTAAAAGAGTATATGATTAAAGGGTTTACTATGGATGATGAAAGACTTAAAGGAAATGGTGGAGGTAACTATTGGAAAGAGTTACTTGCAAGAATTAAGGATATTAGATCATCAGAAAAAGTAATGTATAGACAAGTTCTTGATTTATATGCAACAGCAGTAGATTACAATCCAAAAGATGAAAAATCAATTGAATTCTTTAAAATTGTCCAGAACAAATTACATTATGCTACTCATGGACACACTGCTTCAGAAGTAATATATAAAAGAGCTGATGCTGAAAAGCCTTTTATGGGATTAACAACATTTAAAGGAGATATTCCAGTACTGCAAGATGTTGTAATTGCTAAAAACTATTTAAACGAAGATGAACTAAAAGTTTTAAATAATTTAGTATCAGGATATTTTGATTTTGCAGAAATACAAGCAATAAGGCATAACCCAATGTATATGGAAGATTATATTAAACAGTTAGACATGATACTTTCTTCTGCAGGTGGAAAAGTGTTAATTGGTGCAGGTAGTGTTAGTCATAATCAAGCCATAAAGAAGGCAAAATCGGAATATAAAAAATATCAAGTTAAAACTATAAGCCCTGTTGAAAAGGAATATTTTAAATCTTTGAAAGAAATAAATAGCAAGATGGAAAAAAAAGATAAAAAATAAGTATATTGTATAAAAAGGAGAGTATATGGAACCAAGAGATTTACTAAAAAAATTACATCCTAATCAATTTTCTGATTCAAAGATTATAGACAACATTGAATGCCCAAGAGAATTACTAGACTTTCATTTGTCGAAATTGTCAGAACAAAATAAACATTTTGACTTTGAAGATTTTATAAAAAATTTATTAGAAAGAGAGATCTGTCCTAATTTAATAGAAGAAACTGGACCTGCAGGAGGAGGAGATGGAAAAGTCGATACAGAAAATTATCCAGTATCAAAAGATATTCAAAATTATTGGTGGTATGGTTTAAATGGAGAAAATGATAGATGGGCATTTGCAATTAGTCTAAGAAAAAATTGGAAATCAAAGTGTGATGGAGATATAGAAAAGATTATAAAAACCGATAGAGACTATACGAAAATTTTCTTTATAACTAATCAAGCCATAAAAAACGATAAGAGATTAGAATATCAAGATGATAAAAAAAGAGAAACTGGGTTGGATATAATAATATTAGATAAAACATGGATATTAGATAAAGCACTAAATATTAAAAATATCGATTTGCTAAAAATAATAAATATTACTCAACCTTTAAAAGAAAAACAAATTGGTCCGAATGATTTGAAAAAACAAATGCAGATAGAAGAAATAGAAAGAAAATTGCAAGATTATAGTTCAAAAAAATTAGTCAATCAAGACGTTATTAATCTTTCTATGAAGTCAGCTATTTTGAGTAGAGATTTAGAAGACAATGAAGTAACAGTTACCGGAAAGTTTGAACGTGCATTAAGATTTGCAAAGGAGAAAAATAATATTGTAGCTCAAAGAGAGATTTTATATAATTTATCTTGGTATTACAATTGGTGGTTAAATGATGATACAAATTTTGAAAAATATTACATAGAATATCAGAATGAAATTATTAAAGATAAAAAAATAGAAGAAATACTAAAATTAGTTACATTATGGACATTACTATATACCAGAAAGAATAGAGATAAAAATAAAGTAAAGGATGAAACCAATATATTGTTAAAACTTTTAAACGAAAAAAAGAACTCTCCAAGTAGAGTTACACAACTAAAAGCAGAAACTCAAATATGTA
>CAJMRU010000155.1 GCA_905215845.1 uncultured bacterium | reverse complement strand
AAAAGATAATTTATTTGTTGCAAGAACATTTTCATCTAAAGCAAGGACAATGGGTTTTACATTAGGAACATTAACAATGTTAATTACACTAACACTATTTTTCTTAAATATTTCTAGCTTTAATAAAGGAATGTATGATTATCAAATAAGTATGGAAGCACCTTATGAAGTTACTATTGCAGACAAAAGAGAACATTTGCCAGAATATTTAGAAGTAATAAAAGAAGATTATACAATCAAAGACTATTTTATATATGATATATATAAAGATAAATCAGCAAATATCTTAAAAACTATGTCAAGCTATGACTATAAAGGTGATGATAAAAAATTTGATCCTGTAATAAAAATAAGTGATTATAATAAATTATTAGAATTAAAAGGCAAAAAACCAATTACAATAAATAATGATGAATATACTGTAATAACAGATATTGCTGGAGAAAGTTATATAAATGAATTTCCTTCATTTAAAGAAATAACATTATCAAATGGTATAAAATTAAAACAAAAAGAAATTATAACAGAAGATTATTGGCTAAGACTTTCAAATACAACTTATACACTCATTTTGCCAGATGATGCAATATCTAATTTAGAGAAAGATGAAAGTCATTTAATAGTAAATACAACAGAAAATACAAAAGCAGAATTAGAAACAAAAATAGAAGATAGAATGAAGAAATATTTAACATACATAAATGAAGATGGAGAAGAAGTAAATACATTTTATAACGTAATGGTAAGGGGAACTATAATAGAAGAAACAAATACAATGACAACAATTATATCTTCTATATGCTTATATATGGCATTTATATTTATAGCAACAGTTGGAACAATACTTGCAATACAAAGTTTAACAGATTCAACGAAATATAAATATAGATACAATGTATTAAATAGGCTAGGAGTAAAAAAAGAACAAATATATAAAACCGTAAGAAAACAACTATTAGTATTATTTGGTTTACCAATAATTTATCCAACTATTATTAGTTTTTGTTTACTATCATCAATAAACAATTTCTATAAACCACTTTTATCAAGTGAACATGTGTATTTATCATATTATTTTGGAGGATTAGCGATATTTTTAGTTGTTTATATTATTTACTACATTGCAACATATTTTGAATTCAAAAGAAATTTAAAAGAAAGCTAAAAACTAGCTTTCTTTTGCTTAAATTATGGTATAATATGAAAAAATTGGAGGAAATATGAAAATTATAATAATAGAAGATGATTTGAAAATTCGTGAAGAATTATCAAAATTGTTAAAAAAGAATGGATATGAAACAATTTTACTAAATGAATTTGAAAACATACCCTTACAAATAGAAAATATTGATGCAAATTTAATTCTTCTTGATATAAATTTACCATTTGAAAATGGATATGAAATATGTAGAAAAATAAAAAAAATAAGTAATATACCAATCATATTTGTAACAAGTAGAGACAGTACACAAGATGAAATTATGAGCATTCAAGTTGGAGGAATAGATTTTATAGCAAAACCTTATGATACAATAATTTTATTAGAGAAAATAAAAAGAGCAATAAATTTAACAGATCCTAAAAATTTTAAAGAAATGACAAAAAAAGGTTATACTCTTGATTTACATTTATCTTTGTTAAAATACAAAGATAAAGAAATAGAGTTAACTCGTAATGAATTTAGAATATTATATTACTTTTTTATGAATGATAATAGAGTAATTACAAAAGAAGAATTGCTAGAAAAACTATGGAACGATAAATACTATTTAGAAGAAAATGTTTTATTAGTTAATATAAATAGATTGAGAAAAAAAGCACAAGAAATAGGAATAGAAGATTTACTAGAAAATGTTAGAGGAAAGGGATATAAACTATGAGTTTTATAACTTTTTTAGAAGAAAAAATATCTTTAATTTTATATCAAATAAGCTTTTTGATTATAACAACAATGATATTTTTAATGGCAGATATACAAAAATTTTATATAGCAATTACAGTTGGAGTATTATCTGTATTTATGTTAGGATATCTACTAAGTGAATATTTTAGACAAAAAAAGAAAACTAAAAAAATAATTTCATTAGTAGACAATGTTAATGAAAAGTATTTAATATCAGAAATTATAAAAGAACCATTAGAAATGGAGAATAAAGCATATTATTATGCTTTAAAGCAAGCCTGTAAATCTATGAATGATAGAATTAGTGAACTAGAAAAAGAAAATACAGAATATCAAGAGTATGTAGAAAGCTTTGTCCATGAAATAAAAACACCAATATCAGCATTATCACTTGCACTAGAAAATAATAATGATTTTAGACTAAAACAAGAAGTTGATAAAATAAATCAATTAGTAGAACAAATGCTTTATTATGCAAGAAGTGAAAATACAGAAAAAGATTACTTTGTAAAAGAAATACAACTAGCTGAAATTATTCATAGTGTAATATTAAAATATAGGCATTATATGTTAAATAAAAAAATTAGTTTAAATATTCATGATTTAGATTATATAGTAATTACAGATGAAAAATGGTTATTGTTTATAATATCTCAAATTATTCAGAATTCTATAAAATATTTAGACAAAGACAAAAAAGAGATTGAAGTTTGGGGAGAAAATAACAATAATTATATTAATTTGATTATTAAAGATAATGGTTGTGGAATAAAAGAATCGGATTTAGTAAGAATATTTGAAAAAGGTTTTACTGGAACAAATAGAAAAAAAGGCTATTCAACTGGAATGGGTTTATATTTGACTAAAAAATTATGTGATAAATTAGGTTTACAATTGCAAATTCAATCCAAAGAAAAGGAATTTACAAAATTAACGATAACTTTTCCAAAGAGTGGATTACACAAAATAGAAAATTAGTTTATAGTAATTTACACTATAACAATACACATACTCAACTATATGTATAAAATCTTTACAAATAAGAAAAACAAATAATATTTATAATTATCAATAAAAGTGTTATAATGCCTAAGTGGAGGAAAGTATTATGTATAAAATTCTAATTATAGAAGATGACCTTGAAATAAGAGAAGAACTAAAAATATTATTGCAAAATAGCGGTTACGAAGTAAATACAATTACAGATTTTAGTAATGTAGAAAATCAAGTATTTGAAATAGATAGTCATTTAATTTTACTTGACATCAATTTACCAGAAAAAAGTGGATATGAGATTTGTAGTAAAATAAGGGCAAAGTCAAAAGTTCCAATCATTTTTGTAACAAGCAGAAATAGTTCAATGGATGAATTAAAAGGAATAATGCTTGGTGGAGATGACTATATAGAAAAACCATATAATGTACCAATTTTACTTGCAAGAATACAAAATTTATTAAATAGATTATATTCTGAAAATAATAAGAGAGAAAGTAAAATTGAATTTAAAGGAATTATACTAGACCTTTTAAAATCACAAATGAAATATAAAGAAAAAGCAATAGAACTAACAAAAACAGAAATAAAAACTATTTATTATCTATTTAAAAATACAGATAGA
>CAJMRU010000154.1 GCA_905215845.1 uncultured bacterium | reverse complement strand
ATATTTTGTACTGACTCCTTTAGCTTTTTCAACTGGATATTTCTTCTTTGTTTTTTCTAACTTTTTTAAAATAATTTCTTCTGGATTTACATTTAATTTCATTGCCATTTGAATACAATATGTAAATACATCTGCTAATTCTTCACATACTTCTTCTTTTTTGAAATTTTCACTATCCCATTGAAAACATTCTAATAATTCTCCTGCTTCTATCGAAATTGATTTTGCTAAATTCTCTGGTGAATGAAATTTATCCCAATCTCTTTCTTCATTAAATTCTTTTATTTCTTGCATTATTTCTTGCATATTTCAATTTCTCCTTAAACAATATTTTACTTTGTTTTATATTCCTCGCTATCTTCTGCTACCATTAAAATATTATCATCTTCCAATTCTGTACTATATTTTGATTCAGTAATTATTCTATTCCATGCTATTTTATGTTCAAAATTAATTTCAGTGTCTTGTGATAAATTTTTTACATAATTGTTTATAAAATTATCTGTACTATTGATTAGTCTTAAATAGTATTTTAATGTATCAAATACTCCATTAACTATAATCTGACATCCATGTTCAATTCTAATTTGTTCTATTATATTATCTATTTTTATTTTTTCTTCTTCATCACAGTGTACTGTACTTAATATATAATACCTCTGAATATTTGTATCTTTTATCTTTTTATATGCATCCATAACCATTATTACATCTGGCTTTATATCAAATTTAACTTCAACAATTTCATATAACTCTTTACTTTTTACATCTTTTACTACTATATCTCCTGTCGCTCCACTACTTCTATCACAAGATGTATGTGAATTTAATGGTTCTAATTCTTTTCCATCAAATCTTTTTAATTCATCAACTATACATTCATATATACTATATATTGCAATAACTGGTAATATCGAAGCTCCTCTAGATGAATATTTATAGTAAAAATGCTTTTTTAGATATTCCAGTATATCAACAATATTAATCGTTCCTTCTCTTTTTATAGGATTTATAATTGTTACAGCTTTTTTTTGCTTATTTAATAAACTAAATTTTATTATAGCTTTAAGATATGTATGTGGATCTTCATTATTTTCTTCAATATCATTTAGAATTTGCAAAAATGCATTTTTGACTTGCTTATTATTTATTTTACCTGGAAAATCTAATGTAAATGGATATGGTTGCTCTACACTTCTTGTTAGCCATCCTGACTCTTTCATTGCACCATAAAATTGTTTAGATTTCAAAAATGGAGTTACAAATTTTGTATCAAAACTTCTACCACTATATCCATTTTCTAAACTGATTTTATGATACCTTACATCTTGTTCTGGATGTAAGCATTTATATGTTATACTAGAAAATAAAGCTGTAAAAACTCCTTTCGATGTTTCTTCTGCATCAGTAATATCTTTTACCCATTTAATTTGATCACTATTTAATTCTATCTCATTTATATTTCCTATACCTTCTGCTTCAGTATATATGTTTTCTAAAAATTGAATTGGATTATTCATTATAATTTCTCCTTCTTCAAATAATTGTTTTTTTACTTGTTTAGCTACTTCTTGTATCATATTCACACAAACACTATTTCCTATTCGTTCATAAAGTTTAGCTTTAGATCCAATTTTTTTAAATTTTTCTGGGAATCCCATAAATCTATAACATTCACTTAATGTTAGCTTTCTGACATTATTTCCATCATATATCCAATATCTTCCACATGTTTCTTGAGATGCTATAGTTGGATGAATTCCATCTATTGAATATATTCTATTAGGTTGTTTATGTACTCTTGATAAATGTTCTGTACCTGGTCTAACTCCAACCGTTCTCATCTTTTTATTTCTATAACCAATAAAAATTAATCCTGACTTTTCTTGTTTTTTAGGTTGTTTTATTATAGTGTATTCTGTTGAATTAAGATATTCAAAATTTCCTGATTTATCTAAAAATCCCTTCATTGATTCTATCGGTTTCTTATCAATTTTATTAAAATCAAAAAATTTTCCTATTCTATTACCGACAATTATAATTCTTTCTCTATTTTGTGGTACATTAAAATCTTTTGCATTAAGCACTTTATATTGCACAGTATATCCTAAAGTTTGCAATGCTGATATCATTACTCTTAGAGTATTACCTTTATCATGTTTTTCCAAATTTTGAACATTTTCTAACACGAAAACTTTTGGTTTCTTATTTTCTAGTATCCTACATATATCAAAGAATAGTGTTCCTCTAGTATCATCATAAAATCCTTTTTGTTTTCCACTTATTGAGAATGCTTGGCATGGAAACCCCGCACATAAAACATCAAAGTCTGGTATAGTACTAACATCTAATTTTGTTATATCGCAATATGGATCATCTCCAAAATTTTCCTTATACATATTACATGCATGTTCATCTATCTCTGAGCTAAACACACATTCATATCCTTCTCTTTCAAAAGCAATTCTGAAACCGCCTATACCTGCAAATAAATCTATAAATCTAATTTTTCTATCTTTCATATCTTCATTTCCTTTAATTCACATTTTCTTATATTTTATATCATAAAATGACATTTTTCTCAATACTCTGACCTATATTTATATTCATCAACTTAATTTAATTTCTGCCAAAGTAATGATCATAAGGATAACCTGCTTTAATATATGACTCGGTTAACTCCATTTTATATTTCTCCAATAACTCTAAATACTTTTGCTTAAACACATTTTTACCAATCCATTCAACTCCTTTTCTTGAAATAATAACTTTATTATTCTCTAAATATTTATAATTACTAAATCCATTATCACACATTTTCTTAATTGCTTTTCTTATACTAGATTCTGCTCTATTAAAATATTTTTCTAATTGTTTTATATTCATATCTTCATTCCACCAATTTTCGTTATTCTCTATTTTTAACAATTCCTCATATGCTTTTATTCTACATTTAAAAAAATCTATATCAGCATCAATCTGACTTTTTTCAGATTGAAAATACACATGAATTAACCATAGATATGCTTCATATAAAATAAAATATCTCCTTGACTTAATCTTCTCACTTCTCCATCTACAAGTAGGATGTTTTTTTAGCATTATAGAAACTGCATATCTTAAATCTTTATGTGATATTTCTTTTCCACCTTTTGTTTTTATTCCAATTAATTTTAGTCTTCTCAATATTTTTTCATAAGACATAAATACGTTATCTAATTCATCCATTATTACTCTCATGACTTTTCTCCATTTCATATTATAAATTTCTGAAATAGCAAAAGCGAATTTCAGAAATCATTGAGCAATTTAATTGCTCCGAATATAGCTGGCATTTTTTAGTACCTAATATTCGCCAGCGTGGTGTTTTGACACCCTTTTGGCTGTTTAGGGAAAAATCCCTAAAACCCTTTTTGTCTCTCCGAGGGAAATTTTTATTCATTTTTTTAGTAACTCTTGTTTGTATTTTAGAAAAAGTTTGAACAAAAATTCAAACTTTTTCTATTTACAATTGTTATAAT
>CAJMRU010000153.1 GCA_905215845.1 uncultured bacterium | reverse complement strand
AATTAGTCATTATAAGCGTTCTTGCATTTTTCCGTTGAGCACTCATATCAGCATTAATTATATATTGATCATCTGATTTTCTGAAATTATTATCATTT
This sequence comes from uncultured bacterium, assembly GCA_905215845.1. Lineage (GTDB taxonomy): Bacteria > Bacillota > Clostridia > TANB77 > CAG-508 > CAG-269. The sequence continues at coordinate 3,456 of CAJMRU010000153.1, read as the reverse complement.
ATTGCTCTTCTAACACTTCGTAATGAATAATAAATATCGTAAAAAATCCACTTATCAACCAATTTTTCTGGAAGCGCTTTAATGCTCAAATAACCATTTAAAAATGCTTTAACATCTTCGAAGCTTTTCAGAATACTAAGCATTTTATATGCATCTAAAGTTGGATCACCAATCATAAAATTTTCAAAATCAATTAAATAATATTTTTCATCTACTTGATTATAAATAATGTTTGCAGGTCTAAAATCTCCATGAACATATGTAAAATGTAAATTACTAAAAAGCTCTTTACATTTTTCTTCTACCCAAACCATACTTTCAATAAAATCGTCTTCATATGGTGCAAGAATTTGTCTGATGTTAAGCATATCTGATAAAATAGTTACAATCCAGGATTGTTCATTATCTTGACTGCTAGTATTGATATCATGAAATTCTCCCATTAACCGACCAATATCATATAATCTTTTTGGGGTCAACTGCATCATATACTCATTCAATGAGATTCCAGGAATATAATTTTCAACTAATATTTTTTTCTCTGGACATACATAACATACTGTTGGAACATTTATTGTTGTATTACTCATAATTTGTAAGCCTACAATACATTTCTCTAACCGTTCATGACTATTGAAAAACTTTATAATATGATTTTTAAATAATCTTACATCATTACTATAAGAATTAAAACATATCAAATCATTCTTTGTTTTTAAATAGTCATCAATCATGTCTAAATAATTATCCATGTTAACTCCTCCCTGTATGAATAAATAAAATTACTATTATAGTATACTATATTATGTAAATTTTGTCAAATTAAAAGTCTATGCAAGATAGCATAAACTTTTAGTAGGATTTCTCTTTATCAAAATAGCCAAACTATTTCTACTACTGATTTCTGAGATTCCTATTTAATTTTATATTTTTAACTTTATTTTTCTTTGTTTTTAGGTTCGCTTAATAAACCTATTTTTAGGTTATTTTTAAAATATCATAAATTTCTTTATCTTTCAATACTTATACAGCTTTTCCATACCAAATATTTTTTAATTCATAATACAATTCATCTCTAGCCTTTCCTATTGGTATTTTTGCTCCTACTGTTCCAAACAATTTTTTATTTGCTTTTTTTCTTATTCTTTTTTCTAATTCTTCTATTTTCTTTTCTCTTTTTTCTTCTGTTGATATATCTACTATTTTTTGGTAAATATCTCCTCCATTTTGTGTAAATGCTCTCAATTGACTCATTTCATCTATTCCATTTTCACTCCATACTTTTGCATCTGTACTTAATCTTTCTGATAATGTATGATGTACTTGCCCTTCTTGACAACATCCCGTTAATTTTTCTTCGTATGTCTCATGGGCTTCTATTCCTTGCCATTGATTCATTAAATATGTTTTTGTATCTTTTATTTTTTTTAGTCTGTTCTCTAATCTTTTTGTTGTTCTTCCTAATTCTTCATCTTCTTTTATTTCTTTTTCTATTTTTCTTATTGCTTCTTCCATTATACTTTCTGTACTTATTGGATCATATTGGTCTATTGCTTCTTGCAATTTTGTTTTTAAATATTCATCATAATTTAAATGATTTATATATTTTTTTAAATGAAAGGTATCTAGTACAAATACTGATTTTTCTATCCATTCTGTTCCTGCTTTTATATATGATGCTCCATCTCCCATTACAAATATTGTTTCTATTTCTTCTTTTTTATATGTACATTCTATGTAATATGCTACATCTTCCCACATTTCTTGAGTATCTTTGTATAATCCCGAAAATGTAAATTTATCCACTAATTCTCTTCTTGGTGTCTTTACCTTATCTATTCTATCTGGTTTTGTTAATGTCCTTTTTCGTGTGTATATTGTTACTATTTTTGATATTGTACATCCTTTTTTATTTCTTTGTTTTACATGATCTTCATCTACTTGTATAAATATATTTTTTGACTTTATTTTTTCTTCTTCTTTTCGTTCTTCTATATTCATTTTCCATTCATTTTTTCTTACATTACGCATTACTGTTGTACTACTAATTTCCATTTCTGGTACTACTAATTTTCCTGACTTACTATATGATTGGTCACTTGCTTTTTGTATTAATTCTGCTTTTACTTTTTTGTCTATTCTTTCTCCTTTTTCTATTCCTAACACTCTGTCTGTTAAACATACATTTTCTCCGGTTTCTTTATCTTTGTAATATCTTCTTTCAAATTTCGCTTTTCCATTTTTTGTTATTAAACTTTTATCTGCAAATCTTATTGCTTCATATTGATTTTTTCTTTTTGCGTCTTCAAATACTAAATTTTCTATTTGTGTTGCTATTTCAGAAAAAAGTTCTTTTCCTAAAATATCTGTAAATTCCTTTATTGCTCCTGTTAATGAACTTACATCATTTCCATTTAAAACTTTTTTTACTCCTTCTTTTAAAATTTTGTTGTTTTTTTCATAAATCTTTTGTATAATTGAATACATAAGAGATACCTCCTTGAATATTTATATTTTGCTAAAAATATTCTATCAAATTGGTATCTCTTATTCAATTTTTTTCTAAAATTTCCCTACTAAAAGTTTATACTAACGTCTATGCAAACTATCTTTGATGCACTTTATTTATATTCACTTGTTTTCTTAATTTAATTCCTAATATTCCAATCTGTTATATTTGAACAAGAATCTTTTAACTTCTCCAAATTTTTATCTATTAATGTTTGTTTTGATTTTTCTGACTGTTTTACTTTATGAATTCTTCTATATATAGCACTCTATATCTATATTATACAATATTTAATCGACATAATAAAAGATGAGCATAGTCTATATACCCATCCAAATGTTTATATTTTTGTTCAAATTTCAAAATCAAGCTCAGCGACAAATTACTATTTATTGTCCTTGTTTAAATCCTATATTTCCTTCATCTGTAAATCTTACACTAACTAATTCGTTTGCTCTTTCTGTTCCCATTACTAGCATATTTTTTTCATTTACTTTCACAACTACTGCTTTTAATTCTACTTTTCCACTATCCATATAATTTGTTATAATTACTAATGCTAAAATTATAACTACTACAATAATAATTCCTATGATAACTTTCTTTTTCATACATTGCTCCTTTTGTTTTTATTACGCTTATATTATCGCAAAGGAGAAAATTTATCAATTTCTCTCCTAAAAATCAAATATATTTTTATTTAGTACTCAAAATACTAATTCATTGAATTTATAATATTTACGCAAACTTATGTAAATCAATTTATGTATTACTCTACAAAAGAACTAGGATGGTATGCTGTAATTCCTAATTCTTCAGCCTTTCTTAAAACAAATCTTCTAAGGTTTGACATCCAAGTTCAGGACATCCTCCACTATATAACTTATCATTAAATCTATATTCTGATAAAGTCCCATCTACATCAAAAAACACATATTTTTCTTTCA
>CAJMRU010000152.1 GCA_905215845.1 uncultured bacterium | reverse complement strand
TATATTTATTACTGAAGGTATTTTTGTGAAATTCTAAGTATTCATTGTATGTTTTTTTATCATATTTAGTTTTATTTTTAAATAAAATTTTCATTTCATCACCAATAAAAGTATAGCATAAATATATAATTAAATTCAATGATATTTGTTACAGTTCAGTAAAAAAATCTAAAAATAGTAGTTATATACATAAATTTGTGAATTTTCCTATTGTAATTTTTACATAAATATGTAATAATATAGTGCATAAATAAAATCAAGGAAAAAGAGGGATCTTAATATGAACGAAAAATTCAATCCAAAAGATTTTGAAGACAGACTATATAAAGAATGGGAAGAAAAAGGATATTTTAAACCTAGCATGGACAAATCAAAAGAAAGTTACTGTATAATGATGCCACCACCAAATGTTACAGGAAAACTACATATGGGGCATGCATTAGATGGTACAATACAAGATATATTGATTCGTTTTAAAAGAATGCAAGGATACAATACTTTATGGCTTCCAGGTTCTGACCATGCGTCTATTTCAACAGAAATGAAAGTTGTAGAAAAACTAAAAAATGAAGGAAAAACTAAACAAGAAATAGGAAGAGAAAAATTCTTAGAAGAAGCTTGGGAATGGACTAAACTATATGGAGGAACAATACAAGAACAACAAAAAAAATTAGGATGTTCTTGTGATTGGGATAGAAGAAGATTTACCCTAGATGAAGGACTATCAGAAGCAGTTTTAGAACAATTTGTAGACTTATACAATAAAGGACTAATATATAAAGGAACAAGAATGATAAATTATTGTCCTAATTGTAAAACATCTATATCAGACGCAGAAGTCGAATATAAGGAAGAAGCTTCACACTTATGGCATATAAGATATAAAATATCAGGAGAAGAAGATAGATATATAATAGTAGCAACTACAAGACCAGAAACAATGTTAGGAGATACAGCAGTTGCAGTACATCCAAATGACGAAAGATATAAAGACTTGGTAGGCAAAAAATGTATTTTACCTATAATGAATAAAGAAATTCCAATTATTGCGGATGAATTTGTAGAAAAAGAATTTGGAACAGGTTGTGTAAAAATAACACCAGCACATGATATGAATGATTATCAAGCAGGAATAAGAAATAACTTAGAAATAATTGAAGTTTTTGATGAAAACTACAAAATGGGAAATTTAGTGCCTGAATATAAAGGAATGGATTTACTAGAAGCAAGAAAGAAAATTGTAGAAAAATTAAAAGAAATTGGAGCATTAATAAAAGAAGAAGAATATACTCATAATGTTGGTAAATGTGAAAGATGTAAAACAACAATAGAACCAAAAATATCAGAGCAATGGTTTGTATCAATGAAAGAGTTAGCAAAAAAAGCAGCAGATTCAGTAAGAAATAATGAAGCTAAATTTATACCACAAAAATATGAAAAACAATACTTTAACTGGTTAGACAATATTCAAGATTGGTGTATATCAAGACAATTATGGTGGGGGCATCAAATACCAGCATATTATTGTGAAGAATGTGGACATATAAATGTTGCTAAAGAAGCACCAGAAAAATGTGAGAAATGTGGTAGTACAAAATTGCATCAAGATGAAGATACACTAGACACATGGTTTAGTTCAGCCTTATGGCCATTTTCAACTTTAGGTTGGCCAAATACAGAAACAGAAGATTATAAAACATTTTATCCAAGCAATGTATTAGTAACAGGATTTGATATAATAACTTTCTGGGTTTCAAGAATGATGTCACAAGGTATTGAATTCACAGGAAAAGCACCATTTAAAGATATATTAATTCATGGAATGGTACGAGATAGTCAAGGAAGAAAGATGTCAAAAACATTAGGAAATGGAATAGACCCAATAGAAATAATTGATAAATATGGAGCTGATAGTTTAAGGTTTGCCGTTATATCAGGAACAACAATGGGAAATGATATAAGATATATGCCAGAAAAACTGGAACAAGCTTCAAACTTTGCAAATAAAATATGGAATGCAACAAAATTTATTACTAATAATGAAGTAAAAGAAGAAGATATTCTAAAATTCCATGAAGAAGTATATAACAAAGAAACAAAAAAATATAATAGTGAATTATTAAAAATTGAAGATAAATGGATAATAAATAAATTAGAAACACTAATTGCAGAAGTAACAAACAATATAGAAAATTATGATTTAGGAGTTGCACTTGACAAAGTATATAACTTTATTTGGAATGAATTTTGCGATTGGTATATAGAAATGGTAAAACCAAGATTATATAGTGAAGATTATAATGAAAAAGTAAAAGTTTGTTATGTGTTAGACTATGTATTTGGTATGTCTATGAAATTATTACATCCTTTTATGCCTTTTGTTACAACAGAAATTTATAGGAATTTAGTAAAATATAATGATAAAGATTTAATGGTATCAAAATGGCCAGTGGCAATAAATAAAGATGAATTCAAAGACGAAGAAAATTTTGTAGAAATGTTAAAAAGAATAATAACAGAAATAAGAAATACAAGAGCAAAAATGAATGTACATCCATCAAAGAAAGCAGATTTAATATTTGTTACAGAAAAATATGAGAGCAAAATCAAAGAAGCAAAAGAATTTTTATTAAAACTAGGATTTGGAAATGATATTATAATTCAAGAAAATAAAACGGGTATAGGAGAAGATGCAATAAGTATATTAGAAGAAGGGATTGAATTATATATTCCATTTGAAGGTTTAGTAGATATGGAACAAGAAAGAAAAAGACTAGAAGAAGAAAAGAAAAGATTAAAATCAGAAGTAGCAAGATGTGAAAAAATGCTATCAAATCCAGGTTTTATGAACAAAGCTCCTCAAAGTAAAATTGAAGAAGAAAAGGAAAAATTAGAAAAATATAAAGAAATGTTACTTCATGCATTAGATGAATACGATGCACCAGAAGAACAGAAAGTTCGTCTTGGTCTAGTTAAATAATGAAAGTATAAAATAAAGAATTGTATATAGGTCCTATAAAATTAAGTAGTTTTTACTTGAATTTATCTTCATGAATTCAAGTAATGGAATATACCCCAAGATGCACAAGAGCCTAGTAGTGTAGATTCACTTTTTAGGCTCTTTTTTTAAAATTTTGAGTATTCCTCCATTTAATATAAAATTGAATACCTTTTTCTAAGATCAACATCATGCGATTTTCAAAATAATCATAGTTGATATGACAGTTTTTAACTTTTATCATCATTTTTATAATATTGTTCACCCTTTCTATCTTCACATTATTGATTCTTATATATTCGTGAGTTGGTTTTTCCACATTCTTCGATATATTGCATTCTATTCTGTTTATGAAAACAAATAGATGATTTCTTTTTTAATCTAAGCAAATAATGAAAATCTGAAGTTATATTTTTTACTTCTAGGTTTTTCTAAATCTGAATGAATAGATATTCGTATTTTGGAATTATTTTTCATCGTCATTTTTACGTGTTCAAAATGCATTGAAGCTCTTACCGTTTATGTACTTTCTTCTCAATGTCTTTACGTCATAATTCTTTTATTATTCTTAAGTGAATTATGTT
>CAJMRU010000151.1 GCA_905215845.1 uncultured bacterium | reverse complement strand
AAGTAGGATTAGAAGCTATACTTTGTACTTATTGTAGTTAAAATGAATAATATATACCAAAATTGCTAAAAATATATTTAATTAAAATATTTTAGTAGGTGGTAATATGAAGTTAAAGAATAAAAGAAAATTTTGGTATGGATTAAGTATTTTGCTAATAATTCTATTTTTTAGTATAATTATATTTTTCAAGTATAGTGAAGTACAAGCTTTATCTAAATATGGTTCTAGAGGAAATGAAGTTACACAAATTCAAACAAAATTAAAAAGATGGGGATATTATAAAGGAAATGTAGATGGGATATATGGAAGTCAAACACAAGAAGCAGTAAGGTATTTTCAAAGAAAAAATGGACTAAAAGTAGATGGTATAGCAGGAAAAAATACATTAAAAGCAATGGGAATATATAGTTCTTCATCATCAAGTTCATCATCAAGTAATTCAAGTAATGTAAATTTACTTGCTAGATTAATTTATGGAGAAGCACGAGGAGAACCATATACTGGACAAGTTGCAGTAGGTGCAGTTGTAATGAATAGAGTAAGAAGTAGTTCATTTCCTAATAGCATTTCAGGAGTAATATATCAATCTGGAGCTTTTGATGCTGTTAGAGATGGACAAATAAACTTAACACCAGATTCAACAGCAAAAAAAGCTGCACAAGATGCAATAAATGGATGGGATCCAAGTTATGGAGCAATATATTATTTTAACCCATCAACAGCAACTAACAAATGGATATGGTCTAGACCAATGACTATAACAATAGGAAGACATAGATTTTGTAAATAGTACTTTAGATAAAATAGAAAATTTTTATATAAACAATCAAATGCGAGCTTAGATTTATCATAATAAGTAGGTTAATCAAGCTCGCTATTAGTTAATTAAGTGAAATTGTTTTTTTTCGTATTACTAAAAAATGATGTTATAAATTTATTACAAGATAAGAATACATATTTAAAAATCCATGAAAGAATAAATATCTACGAAAGGAAAAAGTAATAATAATGGTAGATTTAAACAAAGATGTAAAATATATAAAAGGTGTTGGACCTAATAGAGTTAAATTATTAAACAAACTAAATATTTTCACATTAAAAGATTTAATTACATATTATCCTAGAACTTACGAAAATAGAGGGATTGCTAAAAATATAATAGAATGTATAGATGGTGAAGAAACATTAATATGTGGTATAACATGTGGACGAATCTCTGAAGTAAGGTTAAAAGGAAAAACTATGCAAAAATTATTGATAAGAGATGAAACAGGAACGGCAACTATTACATGGTTTAATCAAAGCTATTTAAAGAATATGTTTGAAGTTGGAAAAGAATATAAATTTTACGGAAAAATTAGTAATATGTTTGGCAAAGTATCAATGACATCTCCAGTATTTGACAAGCAAGATGAAAGTAAAAATACTGGCAAAATAATTCCAATATATCCTTTAACATATAATTTATCACAAAATACTATAAGAAAAATAATACAAAATGGTCTAGAAGAAGTAAATGGTAATCTAAAAGAAGTATTACCAAATTACATATTAAAAGAATTTAACTTACAAGAAATCAATAAAGCAACATTAAATATACATTTCCCAAGAGAATTTAAAGATTTTGAACTTGCAAAAAATAGATTTGTTTTTGAAGAATTATTATCAGTGCAATTAGCATTACTAGAATTAAAAAATGGCTATCAAAATGAAGAAATAGGAATACAATTTAGCGAAGAAGCAAAGATGTCAGATATAATAAATAAATTGCCATTTAAATTAACGAAAGCACAAACAAGAGTGCTAGAAGAAATTGATAACGATATGGAATCAACTAAGCCTATGAATAGACTTTTACAAGGAGATGTTGGTTCAGGTAAAACGGTTATTTCGATGTGTGCAGCATATAAAGCAGTAAAATGTGGTTATCAAGCAGCAATAATGGCTCCAACAGCGATTTTAGCAACACAACATTTAGAAAATTTTAGAAAAATATTTGATGAATTAGATATAAAATGCGAATTATTAATTTCAGCAATGACTAAGAAGAAAAAAACGGAACTATTACAAAGGCTAGAAAATGGTGAAATAGATATATTAATAGGAACACATGCACTATTACAAGAAAATGTAATATTTAAAAAATTAGGATTAGTTGTAACAGATGAGCAACATAGATTTGGAGTTAAGCAGAGAACAACCATTGTAGAAAAAGGTCAAAATCCAGATGTGTTAGTTATGACAGCAACACCAATACCTCGTACATTAGCATTAATATTATATGGAGATTTAGACATTTCAATAATTGACGAATTACCACCAAATAGAAAGAAAATAGATACATTTGCAGTAACTAAAACAATGGAAGAAAGAGTCAACAATTTTATAAAAAAGCAAGTAGACGAAGGACGCCAAGCATATATTGTGTGTCCACTAGTAGAAGAAAATGAAGAGTCAGATTTAAAATCAGTAGAAAAACTTTATGAAAAAAGTAAAACAGAAACTTTTCCAGAATATAAAGTTGAATATATACATGGAAAAATGAAGGCAAAAGATAAAGATATAATAATGGAAAAGTTTAAAAACAAAGAAATTGATATATTAATATCGACAACTGTTATAGAAGTAGGAGTAGATGTTCCAAATAGTAATATAATGGTAATAGAAGATGCACAAAGGTTTGGATTAGCACAATTACATCAGTTAAGAGGAAGAGTGGGAAGAGGAGAATATAAATCATATTGTATTTTAAAATATGAAGGAAAAAGTGAAACAATAAGGAAAAGAATGAAAGTTATGTGTGACACAAACGATGGCTTCATTATTTCTGAGAAAGACTTAGAATTAAGAGGTGCAGGAGATTTCTTCGGAACAATGCAACATGGTATACCAGAATTTAAAATAGCAAATTTATTTGAAGATATTCAAACACTAAAAATAGTTCAAGAATTAGCAACGAAAATTATAGTAGATGATCCAAAATTAGAGAAAGAAGAAAATAAATTATTAAGAGGATTAATAAAAGATAAGTTTGTTAAAAGAATTGAGATTTGATAAAAAATATAAGAATTTGGTATATTAAATCAATAGATATGTATAAAAAGCAATGTAAAATAATGTAAATGGTTGAACAGTTATGTAAAAAATGATATTATAAAAGTATGTCAAATAAAGACTTTTTAGTAACAATGTAAAATTAATATTTTAAATTGAAAAGGAGAAAAAATATGGAAAAACTTCGGATGTTAGGGATAAAGTTGTATATGCCTGGAACTTTAATAATGAGACAATTTTTAAAGAATGAGATAACAACAGCAAAACTTACTGAAAGTGAACTAGATTTGGTGTTGGAAGCTTGGGATACTAGAAATGTTGTCCCTATAAAGTTACTTTTAGATTATCCTTGTAAGGTTGATACAGTTAGACCTTTAATATCACCAGAAGAAGTTGAATTAGGTTTATACTCAGAAGAGGAGTATAAAAGGGAGTATGTAGAACAAATTGAAAAATATCTACAAATAACAAAATTTTAATATCTAAAGGTTAAGAACTCAAGAGGAAATTTATTCCTCTTGACATTTTTTTTATT
>CAJMRU010000150.1 GCA_905215845.1 uncultured bacterium | reverse complement strand
AGAAAAAATAAATAATGTTAAGTTGAATTTCTTAACCTAACATTATTATACTAGGAGGTGAAGTTATGACATATGATTTACTAGATGTATTTAAGAAATATTTTGAAGATGATAAAGTAATATTAGACAGCTATGAACTTACAGATGGATATTATTATGTAATAGATAATGACGGTAATTTTGAAAGAATGCAGGTTGTAAAGAATAATTCAGATAATTACGAATTAGAAAAATACATAAAAGTTAGAGATTTTTATAGTAGGTATATCGATTCATACAAAGCAATAAATAGCCAATATACAGAGATAATTAATGAAATTAAATATACAATGAAAGGTAAAATTTGTAGTAATAATATATATACATTATTTTTTAAGAACAAAAGTGTATTAGGATTATGTAATAAAGAAGCAAAAAAAGATGCTGTACCAGTAAATGTATTTAAAAAAGGGATAGATAAATATTATGAATCTTTATTAAAATTAGGAAATGATAAAAAAGAAGAAAAACTTGCTAAAGAAAAATACAAAGAAGAAGAAATAAAAATAAATAAAGAAAAAATATTAAAAGCATTTGATATAGTATGTAAAGACTTAGAAAATGAAAATATGCCAAAAGAAACTTGGATAAAGATTTTCTTAAAAGAAGATGTGGAAGAGTACAAAAGAGTAGCACAAATATATATAAGACTTAAATTATTTAATAAAAATGATAATAATATAAAAATAGAAGAAAGAATATATGGATCAAATAACTATAATTATGGTTTAAATAGTAAAAAGCCTTATTTAGAGTTAAAGTCTACACCATTTAAAGTTGGTTCTTTTATAGATGATGAAAATATAGAAATTTTAAATAAAATGTATATATGGTTATATAATAATGCAGCAGGAAAAAATGTGTTACGATTACCAGAAGACTGGAAATTTAATGGTATTCCTAATGAAGAAGAGGAAATAAGGAATAAAAATACATATATAATAAAAGTTGCCGGAAATAATGGAAATGCAAGAATTGATGATTATAGATATGTAAGTAATTACAACACAAAAATACGAAAATTTACTTGCAAAGAGTATCTAAAGGAAGAAAAAACAGTGCTTTTTGAAACAGAGAATATATATGCATTAAACTTATACACAAATAACATATGGTTTGCAGAAAATGAAAATAACGAAATAAAGAACTATATAAAAGGCTCATATTATGATTATGATGCAAAAATTGCAAAATCCATGTTATCTAATTGGAAGAAAGAAATATTAAAACAATATAATCATTTATTTTTAGAACTATTTGAACAAGAAGAATATCATAACTTTATAAAAGAATTAGATAAATTAGCAATAGAAATTATTCAAAATATGTATGTTGATAATGTAAAGCAAAACAAAAAGTATTTAGATAATCCAAGAAAAGCATTTAACTTATGGCAATCATATAAAGAATATTTTAAAGAAAGTGAGGAAAGTGAAATGAAAATTAATAATCTTCAAGAACAATGTCAAAAAATAGTACAAGAAGAAGGGAAAATAGAAACAGATAAACAATATTATTTTCTTGCAGGACAAGTTGCTTACTATTTATTAAATCAAAGTAAAGCAGAAAAATTAACTCAAGATGTAACAGAACCATTTATAAAGGCAAACACAGTAAAAAAATTAAAAGAGGAAATAGAATTTTTATATAAAAAGTATAGTTATGATATATATTTAAAATATCCAAAATTTAACAATGTACTTTCACAATTATTATTACAAGAACCAGAAGAAAAAATTAAAGATAACAAAGATGTGATATTAGCAGGTTTACTTGCAAACAATTTATTTTATCAATCAGGAAATATAAATAATGGAGGTAATGAAAATGAATAGAGTATATGGAGTTATAGGAATAAAAAGTAGAATGAGTAATTGGAATGCAGATTTTACAGGAAGACCAAAGTCAACTTCAGATGGAAGTGTTTTTGGAAGCGATAAAGCTTTTAAATATCCAATTAAAAAAATGTGGGAAGTAGAAGACGAAAAAGTATTATATATAAAATCATATAAAAATGAAAAAGGAAACCTTAGAGCAAGAACATTATCAGAAAGGTTTGAACAATTATTTGGAAAAGAAGTAAAAAGCATAAAAGATAAAAAAGAACTTTTAAAAGACTTATTTTCAGCAACAGATGTAAAAAATTTTGGTGCAACATTCGCAGAAGGCTCAAACAATATAAGTATAACAGGAGCAGTACAAATAGGACAAGGTTTAAACAAATATGAAGATACAACTGTTGAAATACAAGACATATTATCACCTTTTGTTGATTCAACCAAAAAGGATACAGCACAAAATACATCAATAGGTAAAAAAATAGTTTCTAATGAAGCACATTATTTTTATCCATTTTCAGTAAATCCAGAAAATTATGATATTTATACTAAAGAAATAGAAGATTTAGAAGGATATACTAGAGAAGATTATGAAAAATTCAAAAAAGGATGCCTAATTGCAGCAACAGCATATAACACAAATAGTAAATCTGGTTGTGAAAATGAATTTGCAATTTTTGTAGAATGTAAAGAAAATAGTAAATTATATTTAGCAAATTTAGATCAATATATTAAATTTGAGAAAAATGATGAAGGAAAAGATATTATAGATATAAGCGAATTAGAAGAAATTTTGAATGAAGAAAAAACAAAACAAGAAATAGAAAAAGTAGAAATTTATTATAATTCTTATACAACTAATTTAATAGGAACAAGAGAAAATGATGAGGTAAAAGAATTATTTTAGAATATCAAAAATAGCATAAAACCTTGAGAAAGGAGAGAACATGGAAACAATAAAATTCGACCTAACTGCGACAATGGCAATTATAAGAAAACCAGATAGTAACGAAACATATTATACATATAATTTCCCACATAAGATTATGATTTTAGGAATGCTAGGAGCAATTATTGGATTAAATGGTTATAATTATTATTCGCTTCAAAAACATTTAGGAAAAAAAGTAAATGCAATGCCAGAATTTTATGAAAAGCTAAAGCAATTAAAAATAGCGATTGTTCCAAACTTAGGAGATAAAAACTTTTCTAGAAAAATACAAGCATTTAATAATTCAGTAGGATATGCTTCAAAAGAAGTTGGTAATAATTTAATAGTAAAAGAACAATGGCTAGAGTCACCATCATGGACAATATACATATTAGAAGATAGTAGTGAAGAATATAAAAAAATAAAAGAATATTTAATAAATAAAAAATGTGAGTACATTCCATATATAGGAAAAAACGACAATTTTGCTGATATAAAGAATGTAGAGATACAAGAAATAAAAGAATTAGAAGAAAATATTAATAAATTAGATAGCTTATATGAAGAAAATATAGCAGAAGAAGTAGATAATTTATTTGACGAAATATTAGGATTTGAGATAAAAAAAGATAAAAAATATTTTTACAAAGAATTATTACCAATAGAATTAAATGAGAAAATAGGATATAGTAAATTTTCTAATTTTATTTATACAAACAAGGAAATAAATATTATAGATAAATCAAATATACATAAGGTAGAAAATAAAAATATATATTATTGAATAAGCCGAAAGA
>CAJMRU010000149.1 GCA_905215845.1 uncultured bacterium | reverse complement strand
AATATTAACAATATTATACTAAATAGCATACTAATATATTGAACAATAAAGAAAGGAGAATTTATGAGAAAAAAATTATCTAGTTTAATTATTAGTATGCTTATTCTAACCCTATTTATCGGAAATTTCAGTATTATATCAAATGCAAACAATCAAGAGGATGAATGCATATCTACAACTGAAATACCAATACAAACAATAATAGAAGAACAATCGTTAGAATATCAAAGTACAGAAGAAGAAGAATTTAAAAAAGAAAATGAAGAAGCATATAAAAGAGCAAATCAAAATGGCAATAACCAAAGTGATAGAAGTAGTAATATCCAATTAGGACCATATGAAGGACTTATATATTACTCACAAATAGATAATAGATGGAGAAACAACCCTTATACAATAACAGGCAATCCATCACAAACAATAGGAATTAGTGGATGTGGTCCAACAGCAGCGGCAATGGTAGTTTCTAGCATAAAAGGAATTATAACTCCTCCACAAATGGCAAATTTATATGTAGAAAATGGTTTTAGAAGTAGAGATAACGGAACTTATTGGTCAGCATTTAAGTGGACAGCAAATAAATTTGGAATAGGATTTGAAGAAACCACAAGTTTAAATCAAGCAATAGAATTGGTAAAAAATAATTATTATGTGATAGTAAGTGTAAATGATGGATTATTTACTTCAGGAGGACATTTTGTTGTTTTAGTAGGAATAAATGGAGAATATTTAGAAATTTTTGATCCATATTTATACAGTGGAAAATTTGATATTGCAAGTAGAAAAGGAAAAGTAACTGTTGAAGGAAATAAAGTTTATTGTAGTATAAATAATTTTAGAAATTATGCAAATTATCAAAGATTTTTTGCTTTTAAAAATGATAGAGGAAATAACGAAAGCGAGACAGAAGAGATTACAATGCCAGAATACACAAGATATGTAAAAACATCAACAGGAATAGGAGTAAATGTAAGAAGTGGACCTGGAACAAGTTTTTCAAAAATTAAAGCATATCCAGATGGAACTAAAGTAAAAGTATATGAAATGGAAGGTAATTGGGCAAGGATTGGAAAAAATGAATGGATAGACTCAAGTTACCTAGTAGTAAGATATAATAATCAAATAGCAGATTATATTTTTAATCCATATAAAGTTAAAATAATATCTCCAATAGGGTTAAATATTAGAATGGGAAATTGTATTTCATATAAAAAGATAGGGGCATATAGATATGGAACAGTTGTAGAAATATTAGCAGAAGAAAATGGTTGGGGAAGAACTAGTATAGGCTGGATAGATTTACAATACACTAAAAAAATTGAAAACATACCTTCGACAGTAGGAATGGTAAAATATTTTAAAGGAAGAACAATTTTATACCAAAACCCAAATTTATCAGGAATAGAGTATCAATATTTACCAAATACAAGTGTTATAATTTTAGAAAATGTAAATTCTCAGGTAGATAAAGTTAAAGTAAGAGAAACAGGAAGAATAGCTTATGTTAGAAATAATAGTTACAAATAAACAGAATCAAAAAAGAGCATAATTTACAAAAATGCTCTTTTTTGATTTACAAATTTAAGGTAAGAAGTTATAATATTTATAGTATGATTAAAGTTGAAAGGGCCATATAAGAATAAATGATAGTAGGAAAGAATAAAGAATATATTGTAGAAATAATTGATAATGGATTTGAAGGAGAAGGTATAGCAAAAATAAATGATTTTACTATATTTATACCAGGAGCAATAAAAGGTGAAAAAGTAAAAATATTGATAGTAAAAGTATTATCTTCATATGCATTTGGAAAAATATTAGAAATATTAAAAAAATCAGAAAATAGAATTGAACCTGATTGTAAAACATATAAAAGATGCGGAGGTTGTAATTTAAGACATATAAAATATAAAGAAACTCTTAAGCTAAAACAAAATGCAGTTCAAAGTTTAGTGGATAAGACATTAAAAAATAAAATAAAAGTAAAAGAAACAATAGGAATGGAAAATCCATATTATTATAGAAATAAAGTACAATATCCAGTAGGAATTGATAAAAATAGTAAGCCACAAATAGGAGTTTTTGCAAACAGGAGTCATGAAATAATACCAATTGAAAAATGTTTTATTCAAAATGAAAAATCTGAGGAAATAGCAAAATATATATTTGATTTATGGAATGAAAATAAGTACACAATTTATAATGAAAAAACAAAAAAAGGATTATTAAGGCATATTGTAATAAAAACAGGAATAAAAACAAATCAATATATGTGCATATTAGTGGTCAATGGACAAGGTTTTGATAATGAAAAAGAATTTGCAAGTAAGATAGCAAATAAATATAAAGAAATTACATCAATTATTGTAAATAGTAATATGAAAAATACAAATGTGATATTAGGACTAGAAAATAGAACAATATTTGGTAAAGGATATATAGAAGATAAATTAGGAGAATATATATTTAAAATATCACCACTTTCATTTTATCAGGTAAATCCAATCCAGGCAGAAAAATTATATAACTTAGGAATTAAAAAAGCAAATATAACCAAAGATGATATTGTTTTTGATTTGTATTGTGGAATAGGTACAATATCGCTATTTATGTCAAAATATGCAAAAAAAGTTTATGGAATTGAAATAGTAGAAGAAGCTATAAAAGCCGCTAAGGAAAATGCTGAAATTAATAATGTTGATAATGTTGAGTTTATTGCAGGAGATGTAGAAAAGGCATTGAGTAACATTATTTATGATAGAAAGATTATTCCTGATATTGTTATGGTTGACCCTCCTAGAAGAGGATTGGATAATACTAGTATTAATAATATCTTGAGTATTAAGTCAAAAAGATTAGTGTATATTAGTTGTAATCCAGCGACTTTGGTCCGCGATTTGGCAAAATTAGAGGAAATGTATGAGGTAAAAGAGATTGTTCCTGTGGATATGTTTCCATTTACTAGCCATGTAGAAACTGTTACTGTTCTAACACTGAAAAATCAAGGTTTGTAGCAATTTAAAATAAGAAAAATGTTGCAAATGTCAACCATTTGTCAACCAAAGTTTTAAGTGGTTGACAATTATATAAAAAATAAGAGCTTAATCGCTCTTATTTTGATTTACAGCATTCTCGAATATTTCAACTGAGTTATTACTCATTTTTTCTGTATGATGAACATAGGTATCATATGTTGTTTCAATATGAGCATGACCTAATCTGACTTGAACATCTTTTATTTCTGCACCATTTTCAATTAATGTAGTTGCATGAGTATGTCTTAAAGAATGATAATTAAATGTTATTCCTAAACTATAATTAATTACTTTTGACGCATATTTGAAAGTATTGGTAGTTATGAACTCGCCATTTTCTTTAGTACACACCATATCAACTTTTTTTAATATACCAGCAGGAACATTAGCAGGTAAAGAATAAAGAGGTCTATATTCTTTATTGTTAATTTTTTCTTTACCTTCATAAGTATAAGAATAATGTTGACCATATTTTAATTTGTTTTTTAATTGGTCTTTTTTGTATTTTTTAAGAATATTTAATAAAGTGTTTCCTATTTCTATTGTTCTTGTACTTGTTGGAGTTTTAGGAGTTCCAAAATACCATAATTTTGTATCATT
>CAJMRU010000148.1 GCA_905215845.1 uncultured bacterium | reverse complement strand
AGATTTTTATTTACCAATTTCTATTGTAAAAACGACAAATAAAGAGATAGAAAATGTACAAAAAAAATACAATAAAGAAGAAGCTAAAATGCTAGGGATAAAGGAATTAGAAGAAGAATTAAATAATGAAATTGAGAATAAAGATAATATAGTAAATAAAAACATAAATACATATGAAAATAAAAATGGATTGGATGTTTATGTTACATATGAGGTACTTGAGAACATAGGGACTAATGAAAAAATTGTATTTTGAAGGGATGATATAAATGGAAGAAAGAAGCTTAAGAATTACAGGAGCAGATAAAACATTTTTTAATAAAATAACAAATACATTAACAAAGATGTTAATACCAACTAAAATTGGAATAAATGGAATGCTAATTTCTATCAAAAGAAATAATTTATTAAAAGCTTTTGAAAATTATCAAAAAAGTAATGCAGATTATACAGGCGAAGAAATGGAAAAAAAATATGATGTTGCGTATGAAGCATATCTTGAGTCACTAGATAAATATGTTTTAGACTCAATATATAAAAAGGTAAAAAATAACACAGCATCAGAATTTGAAAAAAATGCATTATCAAAATATTATGAAATTACAAGCTTAAAAGAAAATGAATATATCGAATACAAGAATAGAAAACAAAAATACTTATTAGAATTAGATTATGAAGGCATAAAAGTAAATGGAAAAGAAAAATTAGTTGAAAGATACAATGAATTTTATGTATCAAAAATGGATATGTTGTATAAGGCGATATTAAAAAATTATTCAATAAAATTAGCAGATACAATGAATGTATATGAATCAACAAAAGAATGGGTGTATACTAAAATATTCCATACTTTAGAAGATTATATACAAAATATTTTATCATTAAAAATACAAATAAATGATAATGATAGTTTAAAAGATGTTATGAAAGAATATGAAAAATATGAGACATATACAGTAGGAAAGTTGGATACAAAAGATAATATTGAGAAAAATGTTCTTTTACTAGGTATAAGCAGAAAATTATTTACACACAGTTTACCTTTAATTGTAGCAACACAATGTTATGAAAAGTTACTTAAAGATGCAAGAATTTTAGTACAAGATACTAAAATTGCAGCTAAGAGAGAAAGAGCATATTCAATGCTAATAAATTTAATAGAAGATTATAATATAAAATTATTATCAACAAAAGTTTATTGGGAAAATACAAACGAGCGAGAAGAATTTAAGGTATTCTGGAATAAATATAAAGAAATTTCAAAATTAAAAGAAACAGATTTTATAGAATATATTAGGCAAAAAGAAGTATTATTTATAAAAAATGATATGAAAAAACTAAATTTAGGAAAAACAGATTATTCTAAATTGGAAAAATACTATAAGAGAAAACTAATAGATTATGGAGTAATGAGGGAATTAAATAATTCATTTATATCATCAGGAATGTATACAGGAAAGGTAAAGAATAAAGAAAAATGTATGAAATAATATATAAAGATATAGAAGAAAGTTCAAGATATGAGCTTATTATAGAAAATGTATTAGAAAAATGTTTTAAAGAGGAAAAAATAGAAAATTCTAAGTTGATTATAACTATAACATTAACTAATCCACAAAATATTCAAGAAATAAATAAAGAATTTAGAAATATAGATAAAGCAACAGATGTTTTATCATTTCCAATGTTTGAAAAAGAAGAATTAGAAGAAAAAATTAAGTTGCAAGATTTTGAGCATGAAGATATATTAGGTGATATTGTAATATCAATAGATAAAGTAGAAGAACAAGCAAGAGAATATGAGCATAGTTTTGAAAGAGAATTAAGCTATATGATAGTACATGGATTTTATCATTTAATGGGATATGACCATATTGAGGACTGTGACAAAAAAATAATGAGACCTAAAGAAGAAAAAATATTGCAAGAACTAAAGATAACAAGAGATAATAACCAATAGGGGGAAACATATGGAAAAAGGTGGAATAAAAGCATTAATTATAATTTTAGTGATACTAATTATAGTAGCTGGAGGAGCTTTAGCTTATAAAATATCAAAAGATAAAGAAAATAATGATACTGAGACAGAAGTTTCAAAAGTAGAAGAACCAAAGAAAGAAAAAGAAGTACAAGTTTTTAATGGAAATGAGAGACCGATAGCTATTATGATAGACAATCATAGTGATGCATGGCCACAAGCAGGATTAAATAAAGCATATATGGTATATGAAATTGTTGTAGAAGGTGGAGAGACTAGATTAATGGCATTATTTAAAGGTCAAGATTTAGATAAAATTGGACCAGTTAGAAGTGCTAGACATTATTTTATTGATTATGCAATGGAAAATGACGCAATTTATGTCCATTTTGGTCAAAGTCCACAAGCTCAAAGTGATATTAAGAAATATAGTATTAATGAT
This sequence comes from uncultured bacterium, assembly GCA_905215845.1. Classification (GTDB taxonomy): domain Bacteria; phylum Bacillota; class Clostridia; order TANB77; family CAG-508; genus CAG-269. The sequence continues at coordinate 1,224 of CAJMRU010000148.1, read as the reverse complement.
ATAAATGGAATAGCAGAAGATGGTACAACTTTTTGGAGAGTTAAAGATAAGAGAACTCCACATAATGCTGTAACAAGTACAGAAAAATTATTGCAATCTGCTAAAAATAAAAAATTCAGAACAACTTCTAAAGAAAAAAGTGTATTAAATTATTCAGCAGAAGAAGTGAATTTAGAAAATGGAATTAGTGCTAATGAAATTACTATACCACATTCAAATTTACAAACAGTAAAATATAAATATAATGAAGATAGCAAAACGTATGTTAGATATGCAAGAGGAAAAGAACAAACTGATTGGGAAACAAAAGACGCAGTGGAAACAAAAAATATAATAATAACATTTTGTGATAATTATACTCTATCAGATGCAGAAAATAAAGGAAGGCAAGGATTAAAAAACATAGGAACATTTGATGGGTATTACATAACAAATGGCAAGGCAATTAAAATAAAATGTACAAAAAATGCTAGAGATGAAAAAACAGTATATAAAGATTTACAAGGAAATGAGATAAAAGTAAATGATGGAAATACATTTGTAAATATATGTCCAACAAATGCAAAAGTTCAAATAGAAGGAAATGAAGAAGCAGTAAATGAGTAGAATGCAAATGAATAAAAGGAAGTGTAAAAGGTTGAAAAAAATTGTGTTTTCCACATACAGAACAATAGTGGAGGCAAGGAAGGAATGAGATTAAATATGAATATTTATGATACAGCAAATAGATTAGCATCAGAGATAAAACAATCAGAAGAATATGTTAATTATAAAATGGCAAAGGAAGCTTTAAATTTGAATAGTGAATTAAAAAAGAAAATCGGCGAATTTGAAATGGCAAGATATGAAGCACAAATAACACAAATGCAAACAGGAAAAGAAGATGAAGAAAAATTAAACAAAATGAAAGAATTATATGCTGAATTAATAGAAATAGAAGAAGCTAGAAAATTTTTCGAAGCTGAAACAAAATTTAATATTGTAATTGCAGATGTAAATAAGATTATAGGTGAAGCTATAAGAGATGTTATGCAATAGAATAGATTTAATTTGGTAAATTGATAGTTATTAAGAAATAATGTATTTGTAAGTGATAAAATATTTACTGATGGTTATTTATAAAAAATAATGATACTATATAAGAATAAATAATATTCCCAAAAAGCATAAAGTAAAATTAAATTGGAGTTAAGCCTTTAGTGAAAGGAGTAAATAAAAAGATGG
>CAJMRU010000147.1 GCA_905215845.1 uncultured bacterium | reverse complement strand
ATTGTATGAACAAGAAAAAATAAATAAGTGGAGGAAAATGTGATTTTAAATATATTTAAAGGAATATTAATTGGTGCCGGAGCAATTTTGCCAGGAATTAGTAGTGGAGTACTATGTGTGATTATGGGAATATATGAAAAATTATTAGATTCAGTTTTAAATTTTTTTAAGGATATAAAAAATAATGTGAAATATTTATTTCCAATTGTTTTAGGAGGAATAATTGGAATAATATTATTTAGCAAATTATTAAATTATTTTTTCTATCAATTTCCAATACAAACGAAATCAATTTTTATAGGACTAATAATAGGAACAATTCCGCAATTAATGCAGGAAGTAAATAAAAAAGAAAAATATAATAGGAAAAATATTATATATATGATAATTGCAATGATTATAGGAATTGGAACAGTTATTTTAGAAAATAGATTACATATTTCAGAATTAGAAAATGTGAATTTTATATACATAATAATATGTGGAATAGTAATGTCTTTAGGAATAGTAGTTCCAGGAGTTAGTAGTACAATAATATTAATGTTACTTGGAATATATCCCCTATATTTACAGTCAGTTGCAAATTTGTATTTTCCAGTATTAATCCCGTTAGGAATAGGTTTATTAATAGGAAGTATAGTTGTAATGAAAATAACAAAGAAATTATTAGATACTCATTATGGCAAAACTTTTTATTGTATAATAGGGTTTTCAATAGGTTCTATATTTATTTTATTGCCTACAATTACAAATATAAATGAATTTATAATTTCTATTTTGTGTTTTATTTTAGGAAATCTAATAGTAAAAAACTTGAAAAGCAAAGAATAGGTCTATTTAATTATACAATAAACAACTGAAAAAATAGATAAACATATAGTATCATTAATAATTGGCTAGCTAGAAAAAAATTGATAAAGGATATTTTTAAAACTTGTAATATCAGCAAAAATTTGATATAATTGCAAAAGTAAAAAAGAAAAAAGAGGAGAGATAAATAATGGATTATAAAGATTTAGCAAACTTAATATTTCCAGATGCAAAAGAAATATCATATTATGAAGAAAAATATCCAGAAAGAAATTTAAAAGAAGGAGCAATAGTAACAAGATTTGCACCTAGTCCAACTGGATTTGTACATATAGGTGGATTATATCAATCAGTAATTGCAAGAAAATTAGCTACTCAAACTGATGGAGTATTTTTTCTAAGAGTTGAAGACACAGATCAAAAAAGAGAAGTTGAAAATGGAATAACAGGAATAGTACAAGCATTAAATGATTTTGGAATAGTTCCAGATGAAGGTATGATATCAGAAACAGAGGGAAAAGGAAACTATGGACCATATAGACAATCACAAAGAAAAGAAATATACCAAAGTTATGCAAAATATTTAATAAGCCAAGGAAAAGCATATCCATGTTTCTGTACTCCGGAAGAAGGAGAAGAAATAAGAGCTAAGCAAGAAGTAGCAAAAATAAGACCAGGATATTATGGAGTATGGGCAAAATGTAGAAATGTTACAGTAGAAGAAGCAATAAAGAGAATTGAAAATGGAGAAAAATATATAATTAGATTTAAATCTCCGGGAAGAGAAGATAGAAAAATAAAACATCATGATGTAATAAAAGGAAATGTTGACTTTCCAGAAAATGACCAAGATATAGTAATAATAAAAGCAGATGGATTACCAACATATCACTTTGCACATGCAATAGATGACCACTTAATGAGAACAACTCATGTAATAAGAGGAGATGAGTGGCTATCATCTGTACCACTTCATTTACAACTATTTCATGAATTAGGATTTAAAGCACCAAAATATGCACATATTGCTCCAATTATGAAAAACGATAATGGAAATAAGAGAAAATTAAGTAAAAGAAAAGATTCAGAAGCAGCTGTAAGCTATTATGATGAAGAGGGAATACCAGAAGAAGCTGTAAAAGAATATTTATTAAATATAGCAAATTCGAATTTTGAAAATTGGAGAAGAGCAAATAAAGAAAAATCAATGGAAGAATTTGAGTTACAACTAAATAAAATGAGTGTAAGTGGAGCTTTATTTGATATGGTAAAATTACTTGATGTTGGGAAAACAGTAATATCAATGTTTACTGCAGAAGAAGTATATGAAAAATCTTTAGAATGGGCAAATAAATATGATAATGAACTAAAAGAAATGTTAGAAGATAAAGAATATGCTTTAAGAATATTTTCAATAGAAAGAGGAAACAAAAAACCAAGAAAAGATATTTCAAAATGGTCAGAAGTAAAAGAAAATATTGAATATATGTATGATGATAAATTTTTAAATAAAGAACAAGAATATCCATATCAAGTTATAAACGAAAGAGAAGATATTAATAAAATATTAGAGCTTTATTTAGAAAAATATTATAGCGAAAATGATGATAAACAAGAGTGGTTTGATAAAATAAAAGAATTATCAGGAGAATTAGGATATGCAAAAGAAGTAAAAGAATATAAAGCAAATCCAGAAGCATATAAAGCTCATGTTGGTGATGTAAGTACAGTTATAAGAGTTGCATTAACAGGAAGAACAAATACACCAGATATGTATGAAATAATGCAAGTATTAGGAAAAGAAAGTATAGAAAGAAGATTAAAGATGGCAATTAAATAATTGTCTATAAAAAAATAAAGAAATAAATTCCAAACAAATGCAAGCATATGGAGTAAAGACTAATCGTTAAAAATATGATAACAAAAATAAACTAAATAAAATAGCAATAAGTTCAAGATAAAATTAAAGAGGCAGGAAAAAAGTTATGGAGTATAATATAGGAGATATTGTAAGAACAAAAAAGCAACACCCATGTGGAAGTAAATTGTGGGAAATAACAAGAATAGGTGTAGACTTTAAGTTAAAATGCCTAGGATGTGGACATGTTGTTATTTTGCCAAGGGAAAAAGCTAAAAAAGTAATAACTAAAATAGAGAAAAAATCTGAAGAAGTATAAGATAAATAAGAAAAAATACACTTTATATATTAATGAGAATTTATTATATAAGGTGTATTTTCAGTATATAAAAATAGGAAAAGAATTTGAGGTAACAAACTTCAAAATTCGACATATAATATAGTATAGTATCAAACAAGATGCTATATTGGAGGTGACTTTTATGGAGCCACAAGAAAAGATATATTGTTATGATAACAGAGAAGAAAAATGCAACAAAAAGAAAAATTATTTATGGATAGTAGCAACTATATTATTAACAGCATTTACTTTTGTAATAGGGTTATTAGTAGGTGCCGCATTATCATTAGTTATACTAGTATCTTTACCAGCAATTATAGTATTAGCAATTGTTCTAGGATTACTTCTATTGTTAACTATCATATTGATGCTTTGCAATAGAAAAAAAGAGAAAAAATGCAAATGTTCTTGTTAAATAAATAAATTTTTTAAGGGACTGACCTAGAATATATAAAATATTTCTGTGGTCTAGCTCCCTTATTTTATACTATAAATAAGGAGAGAATTTTTAAATAGTATAAATAAAAATTAGAAACTAAAACAGTTTCTAATTTAACATATAGAATATTAAAATTCATCAATATTAATATAAGGAGCAATAAAATCCCATACATCATCTTTATAAATCTTTCTTTCAGAAGA
>CAJMRU010000146.1 GCA_905215845.1 uncultured bacterium | reverse complement strand
GATGCAAATATATAATTTAATAAATATGTTATTACTTCAAATATTATAGTGCTTCCTAAAACCATGAACATAATTGTTGCTCTACTATCTTTTGAAAAGTTTTTATCAAAAGTTGCTGCTAGAAATCCAATTATCCCATATCCTACTGCATTTATCCCTATTTGTTTTCCCATTACTAAGTCTATTATTATTCCTGTTGTTACTCCGTAAATTACTCCTGATACTCTATTTGTAAAGAGACCTATGAATAGGACAAATATAACAAATAAGTTTGGCATAATTCCTGCGATTGTAAACCAATTAAAAAAATTTGATTGTAAAAAATATACAAAAAACAAAACAATTACAAGTATTACATTTATTATTACTTTTTTCAATTAATTTACCTCTCTTTCTTATTTATTATCATTATGCCTAATTCTCTCAATTTAGATTTATACATTTATTCTCTAACTACTTTTTGCTGTTTTTATAAACACTTATTTATTTCTTTTAAATATCTTTTCTTTAACAAATTTATTTTCTAGTTTTAACTATTCAATTATTTAATTCTTTATTACCTTCTATTATTAATTTATCAATAATTTAACAACCCATTTTATATTATTATGAAAAATTTAGTTGTTTGTTATAACTAGCACTGTGTTTAATTTATTAAAATCTACTGCTGTTTCTACCATTGCATATTTATCTGTATCATTGTGTGTAGTTATTACTTTTTTTACACTTCCAACATGTATTCCTTTTGGATAAATACCTCCTAGTCCAGAAGTAACTACACTATCTCCTTGAACAATATTACCATTTGTTGGTATATACATAGCTTTTAAAGCTGATTCTTCTTCTTGTGTTCCTCTACACACTATACTTTCATCAGTTGTACTTAGTGAACAACTTACAGCACTTGAAGTATCTATAATTGTTTGAACTTTTGCAGTTGTATCTGTCACTGATATAACATGACCTACTAATCCTTGGTCTGCAATAACTGTCATGTTTTCAGATATTCCATCTTTTCTTCCAACGTTTATTACTATCGTTTTTGAATAATTACTTATATCTTTATTAATTATATATGCTGGTACTGTTTTGTACTCACCATATTTTTCTGCTAAGTCCAAATATTCTTTTAAGGTTTCATTTTCTGATTTAATATTTTCTAATTCTCTTAGAGATTGCTCTAATTCACTATTTTTTTGTTTTAATTCTTCATTTTCTGATTTTAAGTTATTTATATCTGTAAAAAATGTGCTATTTCCACTTATCTTGTTTTTTAAATATGTTAGCCCATTTTGTACTGGCATTATTAATGTAGTTGCTGCATTTTCAAAAAAAGAATTTCCACTATCAGCATTAGAAAATATAACTATAAAAATTAATATAATTATTGTTATTACAATACCTGCTATTTCAGCTTTTTTATTTCTATGCATTCTTTACTTCATTCCTTTACCTTCTTTTTCTTGCATTAATTAAAACTGTTTTTAATCTTTCTAAATCTTCTAAAGTTTTTCCTGTCCCTCTAACCACACATTCTAGTGGGTCTTCTGCTATATATACTGGCATTCCTGTTTCTGTGCTTAATAATTTATCTAGGTTTTTAATTAAAGCTCCTCCACCTGCTAAAACTATTCCCTTTTCCATTATGTCAGATGCTAATTCTGGTGGTGTTTTTTCTAATGTTAGTTTTACTATTTCTACTATTTTAGTTATTGATTCTTTTATTGCTTCTTCTACTTGTGATGAAGATATTTTTTCTGTTCTAGGCAAACCGTCTGTTAGGTCTCTTCCTCTAACTTCAACTGTTGTTTCAGTCATAAGAGGTAAAGCACATCCAATTTGTGTTTTTATTTGTTCTGCTGTTGTTTCTCCTACTGCTAAATTCATTTCTCTTTTTATATAATTTACTATATCATCATCTAGCTCGTCCCCTGCTACTCTTAAAGAATGACTAACAACAATTCCACCTAAAGAAATAACTGCAACTTCTGTTGTTCCTCCACCAATATCTACTATAATATTTCCACTTGGTTCTCCTACATCTAATGACGCACCAATAGCTGCTGCCATAGGCTCTTCTATTAGATATACCTCTTTTGCTCCTGCTTGAAGAACAGATTCTTCAACTGCTCTTTCTTCTACTTCTGTAATTCCTGATGGAACTCCTACAACAACTCTTGGTCTTCCTATATTATATCTTCTTCCTACTTTTTCAATTATATTCTTTAACATTAATTGAGTTGCAGTAAAATCTGCAATTACTCCATCTTTTAAAGGTCTTACCGCTTTTATTTGTTCAGGAGTTCTTCCTAGCATCTCTTTTGCCTCTGTTCCTGTTGCCATTATATTTCCTGTTTTTCTGTCTATTGCAACAACAGATGGTTCTTGTAAAATAACCCCTTTTCCTTTTAATGTAACTAAAATATTTGCAGTCCCTAAATCAATTCCTATATCTTTAGAGCCAAATGTAAAAAATTTCATATTCAAATCTTCCTTTCATTTTAAATGTCTGTTTCCTCTTTTACCATTTGTGAAAATATGCTCGTAAAATTCATATTTCCAATAACTATATGGTCTAATAGCTCAATATCTAAAGATATTGCTGCATCTAGTAACTTTTCTGTTATTTCGATATCTGATTTACTTGGTGTTGAATCTCCACTTGGGTGATTATGCACTAAAATAATTTTAGGTGCTTGTATCTTTATAGGTTCTGTCATAACATCTTTTATTGAAATACTAGTAAAATTTGTTCCACCTCTTGATAAATCAACTATTTTTAGAATTTCATTTTTTATATTTAATATGACTAGCTTTGCTAATTCTACCTTTTCAAATCTCATTTTTTCCATAAATATTTTTGCTACATCATCTGGTTTCTTTACCGTTATTTTTTTGTAATTTGATGGTGTCATCATTCTAATTGCTAGTTCACACAAAGCTTTTATTTGAATTGCCTTTATTCTTCCAATTCCTTTTACCCTTGTTAATTCCTCTATTGTTATATTTCTTAAAAAGTTCAAATTATCTTCTTTGCTATCATTTAATTTTAATATTTTTTGAGCTATATTTAAAGCAGATTCTTCTTTTGTTCCTGTTTTTATTATTATAGCCAGTAATTCTGCATTTGATAATGTTTTTTCTCCATATATTTCTAATTTTTCATATGGTCTTTCCATTTCTGGAAGTTGTTTCATTTTTATTGACAAAATATCAGTCCTTTCAGTTGATAAATTGCCCCTATACCTTTTTATATACAAATACTGCTAAAAGTAATCCTATTATACTAGCTACATTTATTTTGAACATTAATGCAAATGTTATTTTTACTACACTTAAATCTAGTACAATTGGATTATCAAGTCCAAAAGTTTGACTGTATGAAAGCCACCATAACCAATCTACTTTTGAAGCTAGTTCTCCCAGCAATCCCCCTACTACTAATCCTGATAACATAAATATTAATAATACCCATATGTTTTTTTCTTTTGTTGCCATTTTTTCTTACCTCCAAAATTCCTCTTATATTACGGCTGTTTATTTTTTCACATATTGCTATTATACCGTGGTTTAACATTTTTTTCAAGTAAAATGCTTTATTTTTTAATATTTATGTGTTATATTTATATTTGTCTATTTTTTTACTTTATACAG
>CAJMRU010000145.1 GCA_905215845.1 uncultured bacterium | reverse complement strand
AATATGGTCTATCAAAGTATATAATAGAAAAAGATATTGAAAATGTTTGGAACAAAAAAAGAGGAAGACTAATGAATAAATTGGTAGGAGAAACATCATCAGGAAAATTTTTATCACAACTAGATTTAGATTTATTTCAGTACAGAATAATGAAAAATAATGGAATAGGAGAAGAAATTAATTTTTTAAAAAATATCGATTTTATGAAATACTTGAATGTGCTAAAAGAAAGTGATATAAGAAATTTATGTGATTTAGTATATGAAGAAAGTGGAGAGGGACTGTTAATCAATGAATTTGAAGGATATAAACCAATATATTCAGAAGAAAAATTATTAGAAAAAATACATACAATAATAGAAAACAGTGAAAAGAAAAAAATTACAGCAACTGAAATAGGAAAATTTACTATAAATATATCTACAAAGGATAAGAAAAATGCAGAAGTTGAAGTAGAGAAAGATATAAAAAAATTAGAAAGAAATAACTTAAAATCAGATGAAAGTCAAAGATAAATTTGTGTAAAAAATACTATAAAAGAAAACTTAAGAGTAAAATTCATAAGTTTTCTTTTATTATAAATGAATAACTTAAGAAAAATAAAAAATAAATAATGCATAAATAGTTGATATTTTTGAAAAATTAATATAAAATCAATAAAGACAAAAGGAGGAAGCAAATGATAACTTTAGATGATGTTAGAAAGAATAGTGAAGTTGAAGCACTAATAAAAGGTGCTCAAAAACAACTAGATGGTTTAGGATACACAGAACATAGCCATAGACATATTTCAATAGTTTCAAAGAGAGCAGGGGACATATTAGAAAAATTAGGATATCCAGAAAGAACAGTAGAACTTGCAAGAATAGCAGGATATCTACATGACATAGGAAATTGTGTAAACAGAGTTGACCATGCGCATAGTGGAGCAATAATGGCATACAACATTTTGAAAGATATGGGAATGCCAGAAGAAGAAAGAACAGAAATAATGATGGCAATAGGAAATCATGATGAAAAGACAGGAACAGCAGTAAGTGATATATCAGCTGCAATAATATTGGCAGATAAATCAGATGTTCATAGAAATAGAGTAACAAATAAAAATTTATCAACATTTGATATACATGATAGAGTTAATTATGCAGTAACAAATGCGGAATTAAATTTAGATGTAGAACAAAGAAAAGTAATTTTAAATTTGACCATAGATACAAAATTATGTCCAGTATTAGATTATTTTGAGATATTTATGGATAGAACAATGATGAGCAAATATGCAGCAAAATATTTAAAAATTTGGTTTGAATTGGTAATAAATGATACAAAATTATTATAATGGAGGAATAAAAATGAAGAAAGTAAAAATATTAACAATAGTATTAGTAATTGTATTAATATCTATGATAAGTGCATTTGGACTATATGGAACAGTACAAAATAGAATGGAAGACAAAGTTAAAGACTATACGTTTGCAATGGATTTAAATGGTGCTAGAAATATAAGACTAACAGTAAATAATGAAAATAAAGAAGTTATAAAAGATTCAGAAGGAAAAGTGGTAGAGCTAGAAGAAGAATTAACAGATGAGCAACTAAAAGAAAAAGGATATACAAAAGAAAGTGTAGCAAATAATTCTCAAGAAGTATTAACAAAAGAAAATTACGAAAAAACAAAGAAAATCCTAGAGGACAGATTTAAAGAGCAAGGAATTGGAGAATACGAAATATCATTAAACGAAGAAAACGGAGAAATTTTAATAAAAATACCAGAAAATAAAAATACAGATAAAGTAGTTAGTAACTTAAATACAGTAGGAAAATTTGAAATAATAGATAGTGAAACTAAAGAAGTACTAATGGATAATAATGATTTAAAAGAAGCAAAAGTAATGTATGGTTCTAGTTCTACATCAAGTAATGGAACAACAGTATATTTAGATATGCAATTTACAAAAGAAGGAACTAAAAAACTTGAAGATATAAGCAATAACTATAAAAAAGTAGAAGAGGAACAAAATACAAATACTAATGAAGAAGCAGAAAATAACAATACAACAACTAACGAAGAAACAAATACTGAAGCAAATGAAAATGAAGAAAACAAAGAAAAACAAATAACAATGAAATTAGATGACCAAGAAATAATGACTACAAGTTTTGAAGAAACAATCAAAACAGGAACTTTACAATTATCAATAGGTGCTAGTGCAACTGATTCTAAAACTTTACAAGGATATGCTGAACAAGCAGGAACAATAGCAAGTGTATTAAATTCAGGAAATATGCCAGTAAAATATGATATAAGCCAAAATGAATATATATTATCAGATGTAACACCACAAAATTTACAATATGTAAAATTAGCAGTAGTAATAGCAATTGCAGTAGCTATAATTATATTAGTAATAAGATTCAAAATGAATGGTTTATTAGCAGGAATTTCATTTATAGGCTTTACAGCTATTTATAATATTTTACTAAAATATACAAATGTTACATTATCAATTCAAGGAATATTTGGAATTGCAATAATATTAGTATTAGCATATATATTTATTAATATGATATTAACAAAAATAAAAAATAGTAAAGAAGAAATGACAAAAGAAGAAATAAATAAATCAATTAAAGAAAGCTATAAAGAATTTTTCATTAAAATTATACCTATATGTATAGCAGTAGTAGTATTCTGTTTTACAAATTGGATGGCAATTAGTAGTTTTGGAATGGTAATGTTCTGGGGAATAGTATTAATAGCAATATGTAATTTAGTAACAGCAACATTATTAAAAATAAGAGCAGAAAGATAGGAGGTATTTATAGTAATGAAAAATATTAGTAGAAATAAAAAAATATTATCAGTTCTAGCTATATTAATAGTAGTAGCAGGAATAATAATGATAGCAACAAAAGGATTTAACTTTGATTTGAAATATCAAAAAACTCAAAAAGTAGAATTATCATTAAACCAAGAATTTAAAAATTCAGAAGTAAAAGAAATAGCAAAAGAAGTATTTGGAAATCAACCAATAATGATTGAAAAAGTAGAAGTATTTGAAGATACAGTTGCAATAACAACAACTAAAATTACAGAAGAACAAAAAGTAAATTTAATTACAAAGATTAATGAAAAATATGGTACACAATTAAATCAAGAAGCAACAAAAATAATAGATGTTGCACACACAAAAGGTTTAGACTTAATAAAACCATACATCTTACCATTTGCAGTTGCAACACTTGCAATATTAGTATATATGGGAGCAAAATATTATGGATTAGGAATTGTAAAAACAACTTTAAAAGTAATTGCAATTTTGGCTATAACACAAGTAGAGTTATTTTCAATAATAGCATTAACTAGAATACCAGTAGGAAGATTAACAATACCAATGGTAATAATAGTTTACTTATTTACTTTATTAGGAATAACAAATAACTTGGAAAAATGTAATAGTAGTAAAAAAGAAGAGATAGAAAAAAACTAATAGAACAAGAGAAATAAATAATAAGAAAAGTAGCGAAGCTATATAAGTAAGGCTATCGCGAGTCTTTTTAAAGGTCACTTTTGCTTATTGTATATGGAAAAATCCTATGTAGAATCAAGATAAAAGCAGATTTCCTATACAATAAAAAAAGATAGTAATAAAAGTAAATGATAAATTTTA
>CAJMRU010000144.1 GCA_905215845.1 uncultured bacterium | reverse complement strand
TTCTAAATTCATTTTGAGTAAGTTTTGCTCAAAAGCGCAGAGGGGGGTATAATTAATGGATACAAAACAGATACTAGACTACTATATTAATATTGGAAAAAATAACACTAAAAAATACAAGATTGCGCTGGTTGCTAATGTACGTGGCAAAACAAAAAATTATATCGATTTTGACAGTTCTTCGGTAATTAATGAATACTTTTCATTAACACTTTACGAAGAAATTCAACGTACTTTGCGTAATGCTGGTTACGAAGTATGCACTTTTTTTGATGAAGATGATTTTATAAAAGCAGTATTAGAAAATAAAATCGGGAATTTGGAACAGCTAATTGTTATGAATTCTTCACAAAAGGGAACACATATTGGAAGAAAATCATTAGTTCCAGCTTTTTGTGGCTTACATAATATCAAATTCACAGGAAGTAACGCTTATGTAGTAAGTTTATGCCGAAATAAATTTCATACAAATTGCATCTCACAAAACAGGAATCTATATACTCCTGATACATATATTTATAACCTAAAATATGGTTGGATTTCAGGAAAACCAACGCTAGGTGAAAAAGTTATAATAAAATTAAATAACGAAGCTTGCAGTATTGGTATGACTAAAAAAAATATTATAAAATATGATGAAAATTCAGATGAAATTATTTCTACTATGGCAAAAGAATTTAGACAGGATATTATATTGCAAAAATTTATTTGTGGATTTGAAGTTGAAGTACCTATTATTATGGGGAAAAATGTTTGTTCTTTAGATCCTGTTGGCATAGAATTAAATAATGAACATTTTTTGGGACAAGAGATATTAGATTATGAAATTCGAGGTAACCATAGCTTTGAATATTTTCATTTCAAGAATCAGTATCCTGAAATAAGCGAAAAAATTAAGAAAAATTCGGCACAGATAGGAAAACTTTTAGGAATCGAAGGCATAGGAAGAATCGATTACCGTATAACAGAGAATGGTGAAGCCTTTGTTACGGATATAGCGACCAATCCGCATATTACAAGTATATCTAGTATTGCAACCGCATTTTCGTGGTTGGAATATTCTTATACTGATATGTTTTATACAATGATAGGTTTATCTATTGAAAAGTATGTATAAAGCATTAAATATTTTCTTTTAAAAAAATTTCTAATTTTTATTGCTTCTCGCCCAAAAAGTTTTCTTGTTTTTGTGGCAAGAAGCATTTTTGTTCTATAAATCACTCCAATAGAATAATAAAGAATAATGGAACGTTTTTCCAAAAAATTTCCAGGAATTGTCTTGATAGAAAGAACATTCATTAAACAAACTATCTTCTACATCTATATGGTCTTGAAAACTATTCTTATCAATGAACTCAATCAGCAATAAGATTTTTTGCTCTATATAAATTTTGTAATTTGCGCTTTGCAAGTTTTCCAAACAATCATTTAAGATATTTTTTGCTTTATCTGTTTGGGAAATATATGCCAATGCAATTGCTAAATTAATTCTAATACTAATGGCATACATCGCTTCATTATCATTATTAAAATTAATATTATTGTACAAATTATCTAATATTTTGTATGCACTTTCATACTTATGCATACGCATATATAGTACAGATAAGTTACATAATAGAAAAACTTGATCGGCATTGTCTCTTAAGTTATTTCCAAATGTATTGTTATATATTTCTAAACATTTTTCTGTGGAAATTTTATTAGAAAATAAAAGTGCCAGTAGATAATTGTTTACAAATATTTCCATTCGTGGATATTGTATATCTCTATGGTGCATAATAAAATGCTGAAGCAAAATCGCATATTCACCTGCCTCTCCAAAATCTCCACATTGACACAGTACACCTATATAGTTATTTAAACATAGAAAATACTGTACGGGATAAATTTCTTTACAATTCATATTAGCAAAATAATCAACACTACTGCGCATATATTCTTTTGAAATATTACAATCATGTATAGCGTTTGAGCGCCTTCTCAAGATGTTTATATATTTTATGGCATTATCATCGTATCCTAGTTTTGAACTTAATTGTATATATAATTCCTTTTCAATATGTAGTGCTTCATTTCGCTGCCCCAAATGAATACTAGATGTCATATATGTCATCATAATCCGTAGCCATAAATCAAATTCGTTATTTACAGATGAAATTAGTCTGTAGGGCTTTAAAATTTCCAAAGCTTTTATTCGATCCATTTGATTTAATGTTTTGGTTAAAACCAATGATAAAAGCAAATCTTTTTCAGCTAATAATTCTACTGGGAGAATAGGTTCAATTTTTTCTAATATTTTTATTACATCAAAGTATTTTTGAGTATAATATTTTTCAAAAGCTTTTTCCATAACTTCAATATAAGAATTATATAATGGATTTATGGAAGTAAAGGATCTTGCAGAATTATGACTTATGTTTTTTTCTCGTAATCTAAAATCCTGTAATAACGCTAATGAAGCCATTATATATGAATTTCTATCATTTCCAGAATTTAATTCATACTCCATTCGTTGATAATACTCAGAAGGATACAGTTCTTTCACGCAAACTGCCATTTTGGAAGAATATATGGCTTTATCCTTTTTTGCCCTAAATGCAAAAATCATCCTAATAAGATCATGTGTAAAATGGGCATTTTTCTTATCTGATGTTGTTAGGCATATTTCATCTGACTTATCAATTAAATTTGATAATTCTATATGGCTACATTCTATTAATCGTTCCACTTCATATTTTGGAAAACTTAATCCTATAAATGAAGCGTATTTTAAAAGCTCAGATATTTGTTTTCCAACATCTCCAAGACCTTGAAGTCGTTCTTGTATTAAAGAATCTAATATTTTTTCTTTAGAATCACCCTCGTTATAAGTAAAATCACCACTAGAATTAATTTTCTTTACAATATTTTTAATTACTTCCAAGTGCCCAGACGAAAGTTTATATATAATCTTTTTAATATGTTCATCTATATCTTTCTTATTATCAAATTCGTTCAATGCTTCAAGAAAATCAGAATATTCCATATCAGGGAAATAATATTTGTTTGCTTTTTCTCTTTTGAGAATTTTATTAATAAAGGACTCTTGCGTTTGGGATTCATCTGTAGTTATAAAGAGTAAGAATATTGTATCTTTAAAAAATGCAAAAGAGGATTTTCTAAATTCTAAAATAATATTTAGTAATTCTATTGATTTAATATCAAGATACTGGAAATTATCAACTACAACTAGACTTTTTCGGCTTTGAGCCAAAAATCGCATTTTTAATATAATATCCATTTCAGTTGAATTATCCAAAATATAGCTAAGTTGTTCTTGTTTCTTATCTTTAGCAAACATAGCATTTTCATATAAAAAATTCAAAAATTCCCCTGCTGTTGGTATTTCTTTGATTATATTAGATGTCAATTTCTTATTATCGATTTTCTTATAATATTTATCAAGTTTATCAGACAAACATTCCTTAAATGCATAATATTCTCTATTTTCACACAAAGAATCCCCTTGTAAATAAAAAGCAATATTTTTACTTTGCTCTGCTTGAAATTGTGCAATAATCTCTTGTGCCAAATAGGATTTTCCACAACCTGATTTCCCATATATAATATGAATTTCGGAATCATTCCATTCAGCATTCAATTCATCTATAATATTTTTTTGTATTGTCAACATATTTGATTAAATCCCTTTGATATATATAAGTTATGG
>CAJMRU010000143.1 GCA_905215845.1 uncultured bacterium | reverse complement strand
TTTTATATTTAAAATAACTAAATATTGCTACTATCATAGCTACAATAATTCCAATTATGAAAAAGCTTGTATTTCCTGCATATGGTAGCATATTTTTCGATTCGTTCTTATTTCCAGATTGTAAATTATTTTCTTTATTGCTGTTTATTTTATTTCCACTACCATTTTGGCTATTTGTATTACTGTTATTATTTCCTAAATTAGTATTTGTATTAGTATTATTGTTTCCTGTATTTGTATTGCCATTTGTGTTTGTATTGTTATTTCCCGTATTTGTATTACCATTTGTATTATTATTTGTTTCTTTTATATTTATAGTAAATCTTATACTTGTGGTATTTCCTGCCTTATCTTTTGCTATTAATGTATATTGACCATTTTTATTTATTACATCACCATTTTTATAGTTTTTTACTATTTCTCCATTTCTTCTTAAAATAACCTCTATCAAATTTTCATCTTCTGCCTTTGGAGAAATCTTTTCTGTATAAGTTTTACCATCTTGTACTCCTGTAATCTTAGGTGGTATCTTATCTTCTGGCTCAGGTTCAGGGTCTACTTTTATAGTTGTAACTTCGAATTTTTCAATACTTTTGTTTCCCAATATATCTTCTGCATAAACAGTATATATTCCATTTTCTGTTATATTTATTGTACTTGAAGCTATTGTAGTTTCCCCTTTAACTTCTAATTCTTGACCATTTTCTGCAAAGTATTCTATATCTTTTTCTCCCTTTGCAATTTTAGCTTTCTTTATTTTAACTAAATTATCTGTAATATTTATATTGGCTGTTACATTTTTTTCATCTTTTATTTCTTGTTCTATTTTGATTTCAGGAGCTGTTCTATCTATACCAAATCTAATTTTTGTTTCATTTCCTGCTTTGTCTGTTGCTATAAGTTGATATATTCCATCTTCTTCAATTGTATCACCATTTTCATAATTTTCTACTATATTATCATCTTTTTTTAAGATAACTTCTGCTAAATTTTCATCTGCAATTCTTGGTGTAAGCACTTTATTATAAATTTTATTATTCTCTACTCCTGTTATTTCTGGTGGTGTAGTATCTGGATTTGGCTTTTCATCTATATTTGTTATATTTATTTCTTTTACAGTTTTATTTCCCTCATTATCTTCTGCATAAATAGTATAAATACCTATACTACTTATTGCAAAATTTGTTTTAATTATTTTGCCAACACTTCCTATTCCTATTTGTGTTCCGTTGTTTTCAAAATACTGTTCATCTCTGCTTTCTTTAGCCCATTTTATTTTTCTTATATATGAATCTGTGCTTTTTACTGTTACATCAATTTGTTTAGGATTATCCTTATTTTGTGATAATTCAATTGTTGGTGGAGTTATAGGTTGTGGTTCGTCAATTCCTGTTAAGTTTTTAGAATACATATATGTATATCCATCTTCATCTTCTACATATACATTTAACCTGCAATCTTTATTAACTGTATATTCTGTATTAACTTCTTTTCCTGCTACTATTTCAATTTCTTCTCCATTTTGCTTAAAATATTCTAAATCTATATTATCTCCAATTGCAACTTTCATTTTTACTATTTTACATACTTCATTTGTAGCTTTTATTTTTATATTTTTAGGATTAGCCTCATCTTGTGTTATCTCAATATTCATTGCTTTTTCATTTTCAGTTATCCTTTTTGTAATCATTTTCTTAAATCCAGCTTCATCTTCTATATAAAATACATATGTATCATCTTCTGGTGCAGTATAATTTATAGTTACATTATTACCTTTTGTAAATTGAAGTTCTTCTCCCTTAGTATTAAAATCTTCAAATCCTGATATTTCAGAATTTCTTGCTACTTTTACTTTTACTATATCACATAAAGAATCTGTAATCTTTAGTTCTACTTCTCTTGTGCCAGAACCTTTCCAAATATTTGCTTCGATAGGTGTATTATTTTTTGATAAATATATTTCTACCGATGTTTTATTTCCTTTATTATCAGCTGCATATACTTCATATAGACCTTCTTCTGTTATCTTGTCATACTTCACATTGACATTGTTACTTTCAATAAATTCTATTTCTGTCCCTTGTGTGTTAAAATCTATTTTGTCATTTATATTTTGTTTTTTTGCAATTTTTAAAGTTTTAATTGTATTATTTTTACTAGTAACTTGAATAGTAAAACTCATTGGGTTTTCTTCATCTTTTATTAAAGTAATATCTGGTGCATCTTCTGGGTCGTTTATTGTAATTCTACTTAAAAACCTATCTCCTCTTGAGTTTTTTGCATATACTGTATATGAGCCATATCCCTCTAATTCAAATGATTCTTGTATATTTCTAGATGGTGTAATTTCAAAAGTATGTACATCACTATTATTTTGCTCAAAATATTCTATATTTGAAATTTCAATATATTTATGAACATATTTTAGTTCAGTAATGTCATATGTTGTATCTGTCGCTGTTATATTTACTATATTTGAATTTGATTCATCTCTTTTTAAATTTACATCTATAGTACTTTCTTCTCTTGTTACTTTCTGCAATTCATATGCATTTGTTTTTATTGGTATTATAAATTGCATTACTAATGTTAATATTGTAAAAATTGATAATATTATTGTTGTTTTGTTTTTCATTTTTTCACATCCTATCTATATAAGTGTTTTTGATTTATTTTATTGCACTTATATTTTATTCAATATTGATTTTAGTGTTTAAATTATATCATATTTGGTGTTAATTCTCAATGATTTTAGCACTTTTATTTAATAAAAAAATCTCTTTTTTGTATTGTAGTTTGTAATAATTTATGTTACAATTATTGTTTGTAATTTTATTTTAGGAAAGGACTGATTTATTTGAAAAAATTTACTTTTAAAAGTGCAATATCTAATTTATTTATGCTTGCATGTATTATGGTTTTTGTTGGGATTTTCTCATCATTATTTGGCTCAAATAACTCGCTTACTTGGGTATGTATTCTAATTGGAATTATGCTCTATTGGAAAATGAATATTGGAATTGATAAAAAAGAAGCTCCAATAATAATTGTATCTTTATTTGTCTTTACTGGAATTGCTAATAGAATTGCTATTATTAATCCATTTTTAGGTTTTTTTGTAAATTTAATTGCAATATTTATAATTATGTATGTACCTTCTTTAAATCCTGAATATAAGGCATATATGCCATTTATTCTATGCTATATTTTTGACCAATCTAATGTTGCAATAGGAAAAGATTTTTATACTAGAATGTTAAGTCTTCTTATTGGTGGATTAATAGTTTCAGCTATATATTATTATAAGCATAGAAATTCTGAAGAAAAACACATCAAATTTAGAGAATTATTTACTAATTTTGATATATCTTCTCCAAGATTTATTCTTTCTTGTAAAATGGCTGTTGGTGTTAGTATAGCAATGTTAATAGGTTCTTTAGTTGGACTTCAAAAAACAATGTGGATTGCTATGTCTGTAATGTCACTTACACAAATTGATTTTAATCATACTCAAAAGAGATTTATTTATAGAATTATTGCTACTGTTGTTGGTTCAATAATGTTTGTTTTATTGTTCCAATACTTAATACCAGATAAATATGTAGCATTTACTACTATTATTCTTAATTATATATATACATTTATTGATGATTATAGATATCAAATGGTTTTCATTACGGTAAATTCTTTAAGCTCATCAATGGTTTTATTTGATCCTAATACAGCTATTGAAATTAGAATTGCTTTGGTTATTTTAGGTTGTGTTTTGGGTTATTGCATTAATCGTTTGGATTTCAGAAAACTTTTTGTTTTAAT
>CAJMRU010000142.1 GCA_905215845.1 uncultured bacterium | reverse complement strand
AATCTTAAAAATTTATTTACAAAAATTCTCAATTGGTATACTATATAAGTACGTTAGATCTCGAGTTACCCGTTGGGGCTCGAGACTTTTTATTTTATAAAGGAGTTCTACAATATGCATAATTATAAAACATTCGATGACCAAATAAATATTCTACAAGAACGAGGTTTGATTATTAACGATATTGACCAAGCAAAAGAAATATTAGAAATTCATAATTATTATAATGTAATCAATGGTTATAAAGATTTATTTTGTTATACAGATGAAAATAAAAACGAGAAATTTATTAAAGGAACTACATTCAATGAAATTTATTCATTGTATGAATTTGATAGGGAATTACGTGCTATAATATTCAAATACACACTACAAATTGAAAACACTTTAAGAACTCTTGTTTCACATGTTTTTTCAAAATATCATGGTGTAGAAAACCACTTACGATATTCAAATTTTGATTTTATTGATTATAAATCCGCATCAAAGAAAAAAATAAATGAAAGAGCAAAACATATTAACGAACTAATATCAAATATGCAAATGGATTTAGCAAGATATACAATAAAGAAAGATTATATAAATCATTACGTTGTAAAAGAAGGATACGTTCCTCTATGGGTACTAGTTAATGCAATTTCTTTTTCTAGATTATCCACATTTTATAATCTTATGAAACAAAAAGAAAGAATAGAAGTCTCTCAACATTGGGGTATACAAGAAACTGATTTAATATCATATATAGAAGTATTGGCTTTTTTTAGAAATATTTGTGCTCACGATGATAGGTTATATAATACAAAATGTAAAAAACAAATTTCTGATACAAATTATCATAGTTTATTAACTATACAAAAAAATACTAAAAATCAATATATAAAAGGAAAAAATGATATTTTTTCTATAATCATTGTTTCAAAAATTTTACTACCATCTAAAGAATTTAATACAATGTTTAATAAAATAAGTGGTCGCCTTTCAAGCTTATCAAAAAAATTAAACGTAATAACTTTAGAAAAAGTATATGAACAAATGGGGCTTTCAGAAAATTGGTATTTAATTAAAAAAATATAAAAGTCCTAAGCCCCAACGGGTAACTTAGGATCATTAATATTATATTCGTTTAATTTTGATTTATTCTTGGTTATTTTAATATTTTTACCACTCTATTTCATTTGGATATTCTAAATTATCATCTTCTACAGCATAAATTGGAATTTGATGCTTTTGGGAATACTCTTTAATTCTTTTCTCCATTCTTTGATATTCTTTTGATGGTTTAATGAATTTTTTAGTAATATCAATTAATTTATCTTTTCTTTTATTGATATCAGTTTTAAGAAATTCCAAATTACAATAATCAACATATTGAGTCACATAATGTATATAATACTCTCGTGATTTTTCTATTAATTTATATACTTTATTAAACTCATCACTTCCAATCACTTCTTCAAGTGATTGGAAAATAACTGCTGATAATAACATTAAAAGAGCTTTATCTTTTAAATAATCCGAATTCGAACTAAACATTTTAAATTCTTGATCACATTCATCTCTTTTACCATAATAATAGTTACAACATATAAACATATTTGGAACAGCTAACGCAAGAAAAAGAGCTTCTGGATATAAAACATTCACACTATAATAAATATTTTGTTCACAATTTTTAATTCCCATTTCTTCTTTCAAATCTTCATTTAAAACATTATCTTTTAAAACAACTTCCCTATCACCCATATACGCATGGCGAATATCATAACACAAACCTAACAATCTCATTTTTACTTCATCATACAACCCAGCTTCATTACTATCTACTCCTGTCATTCGATAAATAGCATTAACTAAATCATTAAAATCATCATAATCTCCTTGTATTATAATCCCTGTTAAATTTTTTGTTACTTTTGCTTGTATCATTTAGATTCCCTACTTTTTATTAACATATATATTACCTATTTATACTTTATCATCATATATTATTAAATCAATCATAATAGGTTTCATTACATTATTTTTTTAAGTATTTTCCTTTTTTTGTTATTTAAACAAAAAAAGGAATCATAACGATCCCTTACCATAAACAACACTTTTAATTGTTTTATAAATAATCGTAAAATCTAACCAAATAGACCAATTATGATAATAATAATCATCTAATTTACAACGATAATTAAATTCAACATCACTTCTACCATTTGCTTGCCACATTCCTGTAACTCCTGGTTTACATTTAATAATGGAATTATAATACTGACCCATATCTTCTTTTTCCCTAGGCAAATAAGGTCTAGGGCCAATAAGTGACATTTCTCCTAAAAGAACATTGACAAATTGAGGCCATTCATCTAAAGATGTTTTTCTTAAAAACTTTCCTACTGGTGTAATTCTTGGATCATTGACTAGTTTTTTATTTGTAAGATATTCTTCTTTGATTTTAGGATCTTTTTCCATCAATTCATCTAAAATTCTTTCTGCATCAGGTACCATTGATCTAAACTTATAAATTTTAATCAATTTCCCATTTTTACCTATTCTATCTTGACTAAAAATAATACTATCATGATCCCCACTTTTGACATATTTATATTTTACAAAAGCAATCAAAGGAATTAACGTTAAACATCCAACAATTCCTGCACAAATATCAATAAATCTTTTCATTGTATTAGCAAGAGCAGACATTTCATTATTTGCAGTTGCAATTAGTAATTGCCCATCAAAATCCTGAACTTCAGAAGAAAAAGTCATTGTTCCATTAACATCTGGTAAATATTTAACAGTTTCTACTTTTCCATATATATCTGACATCACTTTATCAATCACTTCTTCACTTGCCTCTGGTAAAGCTACAATAATTTGTTCGATTTTTAATGTCTTAATAGCTTCATCTAATTCCTCATAACTATAAATAAAACTATTTTTAATAACATTTTCCTGTTTAAAATCAAATAATTGATTTGTCCAATTTGCATCCACATAACCTTCTACTTTAGTTAAGGCAAATCGGTTATTATTTGATATTTTACCAAGTCTTGCTGCTTCATACCCTGTTCCAATAACTAATGTTTTTCTAGCAAATTGTTCTCTAAAAGCTATTCTAATATAACGATCAGCAAGTAAACAAATGATAAACATTGACGCTACCATAATCGTTAAATGCATTCTTCTTTCATAACCTGTTGATTTTGGTACTAAAACAAGTAAAGCTATATAAAAACAAAAACTTGATTTGACTAACGCTTTGATTTCATCCCATATTAAACATGTACTTAATGAATAATGTCCATATATAAATAGAAATAAAAAATAAAGGATTCCTGAACCTATGATTAAATCCATATCCATATGGAAATATAAACATATAAAGTAATACATGACAACTTCGATAAGAAGTAACATAAAGGGCATTAATTTTCTATTCATCTTTCACACCTCTTATTATGTTCCATTATAACGTAATTCAATTATTAATGCTATCTTTTATCTTTTATAGTATAATAGATATAGCAAAACTTTGGAGGGTTATTATGAAGTTTTTTTATGAAGGTATCAATAAATTTATGTATAAACATCCTTTTATAAAATCTTGTGTGTATTTTGCATCAAAATTTTGTCCTTGGATGGTTGCTATATTTTATTCTCTTTTCTTATTAAAAATTGTTTTAGAGTCACAAACAGGATTCTATCTATTATTTATTAAACCATTTACAGTACTATTAATTACGGTTTTACTTAGAATATTAGTTGATAGACCTCGTCCTGTTCAAAAATATAATATTCAACCAATTGATGATAAAGAAAGAATAGGTCATTCTTTTCCAAGTATTCACACAAGTCTAGCTATTTC
>CAJMRU010000141.1 GCA_905215845.1 uncultured bacterium | reverse complement strand
AACTATTAAACATACTAACAAAATAAAGAGTAAGGAGAGATTTAAAATGACAGATTTAACATTACCAGTAGTTAGAACAATAGATCAGATGTATAATGATATAAAGATAGTAGATCCTAATTCAGCTATTAGTTTAAATTATTTAAAAAGTATTATAAGGAAATATAATATTCCTTCTGCTACATCTGGAAATAAGAAAATGTTTGATGAAACAAAAGTGTTTTCTTATATTAAACAAGAATTGTCAGAAGAAAAATGTAATACATATGAAAATATAAAAAATAAAGTTAGAAAACAAGTATAAGCTATATTTTTTCTCTTATTCCTGAATTGTTGAACTTCATGGATAAGAGAATTTTATAAAAAAGTTATACCGAACACTTGTTTTATTATGTAAACCGTGGTAAAATAAAGGTGTATGAAAGTGGCTTGTACCAAGGAGAAAGGAGATTTTACGATATGGCAAGTATCAGAGAAAAAGGAAATGGGAAATATGAGATTACTATATCTAATGGATATACAATAAGTGGTAAAAAGATAAGAGTTATAAAAACTGTACAGTTAGATACAAAGTTATCTCCCAAGAAAATGGAAAAAGAAATTCAAAATATTGCTTATGAATTAGAGAAAGAAGTAAAATCTGGGTTATATTTAAAAGGAAATATTAAATTTAAGGATTTTTCTGATAAATGGTTGCAAGATTATGCTGAAAAGAAGTTATCGCCTACAACACTTGATAGATATAAAACTTTGTTAGTTAGAATAAATGAAGCTATTGGACATATTAAACTTGAAGATTTAAGACCTAATCATCTTATAAATTTTTATAATAATCTTGCGGAGAAAAACATGAGTAATGTACCTATAAAAAATGAAAAAGGAGAAATTGTTGGATATAAAAAATTGTCCCCTAAAACTATTCTTCATCATCATAGGTTGATTTCCAGCATTCTCACAAAAGCAGTACAATGGCAAATTATAAAGGAAAATGTTGCAAATCGTGTTGAACCGCCAAAAGTTCCAAAACACGAAAGTCCATACCTTGACGAAATACAAGCAAAGGAATTGATAAGACTATTAGAAAATGAACCAATGCAGTATAAAACAGCTATAACCTTACTAATCTACACAGGTTTAAGACGTGGTGAATTACTAGGACTAGAATGGAAAGATATTGATTATAAAAACAAAACAATGAATATTGTTAGAAGTTCTGCGTATGTCAATAAAAAAGGTATGATAACAAAAGATACTAAAAATTTGAGTTCTACAAGAACAATTGATTTGTCTGACAGTGCTATCATCTTATTAAAGAATTATCAAAAATGGCAAAGTAAAAAACGTCTTGCAATGGGCGATCAATGGCAAAATACTGATAGATTATTTACACAAGTTAACGGATTGCCAATGAATATTGATACAATTCGGACAGTGGTTTAAGAAATTCATTAGTAAAACAGATTTGCCACAAGTAACCCTACATAGTTTAAGACATACAAATGCAACATTAATGATAGCAACAGGTGCAGATATTCGTTCTATCTCAGGTAGATTAGGACACAGTAATACTTCTACCACACTCAATATTTATAGTCATTTTATAGAATCAAGAAATAGAGAAATAGCTGATAAATTACAAGAAATGCTTGGATAATTTATTTTCTAAGCAAATGGCGGACTTAAATGCTATATAGTAAAGAAAATTTAATAATCATAAATGCGGTTAACCTCAAAAATTAGCCGTTTTTTAAGTTTTGATTTTAGTCGGTTATAGTCATTTTTCTATTATTTTAGTATTTTTTATAGAAATAAAAAATGCCAGTAACCATTGATATTACTGACTTTCATTGGTTGCGGAGGGTAGACTCGAACTACCGACCTTTGGGTTATGAGCCCAACGAGCTACCAACTGCTCCACTCCGCGATATAAAATTTTAGTTTGTAAAAAATTTTTATGCTATTTAATTATATTATAGATAATTTTTAAAAAATATAACTAATAGTCGTGTAATAGTCGTGTAAACTATTATTATTAGAAAATTTTTTATATGTAACACCTTGTAATCGTTGTGCTATCTGTGTTTGGCGGATTTGCTTATATTCTAGAATGCTATGTCCTCTGGGTTATGAGCCCGACGAGCTGCCAACTGCTCCACCCCGCGATGTAATTACTTTATTAGTATACACCCTATCTTATACTTTTGTCAAGCAAAATTCAAAATTTATATAAATCCCCATATATTTCCTAATCTCACTCTTTTAAATTCGCCTCTATCCCTTCACATCTATAAAAGTGAACTCCAACTATAAAACTATCAAATCTATTAATTGGCGTCCACTTTAAATGTGATACTTCATTAATTAATACTAATATTTTTATTTAAACTTCTTCTATTAATTATTATATGCATTTTTCCATTTATTATTCTATAACTTATATTATATTTTACAAATTTCTATACCCCCATACTAGATGTCTCTGGTAATGTTGATCCTCCATCTATTACAAAACTTTGTCCTGTTATATATGATGATTCATTGCTTGCTAAAAATGCTGCTAATTCTCCTAGTTCTTCAATTGTTCCAAGTCTTCCCATTGGTATTCCTTTGGCAATGCCATCAACTACTGAATCTGGATTACTGTCATTTGTGTCTTTAGCCATTCCCTCTACCATAGGAGTCATTATATATCCTGGAAGTATTGCATTTACTCTTATTCCTTTGTTTACAACTTCTGCAGCTAATCCTTTTGTAAATCCTAATAATGCTGCTTTTGTTGTTGCATATGCTACTTCACCACTATCAGCAACCATTGTTCCTGTTACTGATGATAAATTTACAATTGATCCATCTTTTGGCATATGAGGTAATACTGCTTGACACATATTCCATGCACCTTTTATATTTATATCAAAATGAAAATCTCTTATATCATCTGGTGTTTCTAAGAATGGTGTTAATTTTGATACTCCTGCATTATTTACTAGAATATCTATTATTCCATATTTTTGTATTACTTTTTCCATATTTTCCATTATTTTATCTTTATCTCTTATATCCACTAAGTATCCATCAACTTCATAGTTTTGTTTTCTTAGTTCGTCAACAGTTTGTACTAGTTTATCAGAATAGTCAAATATAATTACTTTAGCTCCATATTTTAAAAATACTTTAACAATTCCTAAACCATTTCCCATAGCTCCTCCTGTTACAATTGCAACTTTATTTTCTAATTTCATAAAATCAACCTCCTATTTTCTAAGTATTTTTATAAATATTATATGTAGCAATTATATCATACTATTTTATTTTGTATACCTATTTTGCACTTTTTTTGGATTAATGATACAATATAGAAAAATTTATATAAGGAGGATTTTATATGTTGATTAATGAGAAGGAGATAAATATCTCATCTATGTCACTTGAAGAATTGGAGAAAGCACGTGATGAGGTTCGGACATTGCTTTCTAAATTAAATCATTCTATTTCTTTGCGTAAAATGGCTCAAAAGAAATATCATTCTAATTCTTCTGAAAAATAATTTTTGACACACTTTTTTGTAGACTATATTAATTGTTCTTTTATGAATTTTTTAATATAGTCCTTTTTTATTGTATAATAAATTTTGTCTTTTATTTTGATTCCATATAAGATTTTTTTGTATACAACAAGTAAAAGTATTCTTATTTTTTGCTTGTATTTTCTTTTGAAGTCGAGTTTCCAGATGTATTTGTACTATTTCCTGTTGAAGTATTTGTATTTGTGCTATTACTTGTATTTGTCTTGTTTGTTGTGTTTGTTTTATTAGTTTCTGGTGGCTTTGTTGTATTTTTGTCTGGTTTATTTTCTGGTGGTTTTGCTTCTTCTTTTGGTTTTGTATGAATAGTAC
>CAJMRU010000140.1 GCA_905215845.1 uncultured bacterium | reverse complement strand
AAAATATAAATATTATATTTAGAGTTCTAAAAATTTGCCAAGCAACAAATGTTCGATTTTTAAATTTATAATGTTTAGCTTTTTTAATATATTCCATTAAATAGTAATTTATTAAATGTTTTTCTCTATTATGTATACAAAGTAAAGAGTTTCGCCTCATTCTAAGCAAAACTCTATTTATAATTTCATGTTTTGTTTTGAATATAATAAATCTGCTTTTCTAATATCAAATTTTTTTCCAATTTTTAAATTAAGCATTTTTACAAATTCTATTAGTTTCTCTATATTTTGTTCTGCATTTTCTATTCTCTTTGCTTCTAGTTCTATAAATATTCCTAAATCTTTAACATCTTGAATATATGCTATAAATTCATCATTTTCGTACATATAATTTTTATCAATCATATTTAAGAATCTTGTATAACCCAATATGTTCAAATGTTTTTCTGCTTCTTCTATGCTCATAACTTTTAGTATTGACTTCTCTGTACTTGCTTCAAAACCATCACTATTATAATTTCTTCTTTTACAAATTATTTTCTGGTCATCTTTATTTACATATCTAATAATTAGACTATCTGTAATTTTTGTATTCTTAGGTGCAAATTCATTAGTTCTATCATTTTTCATATATATATCATTTAATGTAAATTCTTCTACATATTTAAAACCTTTACCTTCTAAGATTTTAATAATAGTTGATATATTTTCAAAAACTTCACAAGTTATTTCAACATCTTTTATATAATTTGTTTCTTTTGGTACATCATTAACATACTCTTTTAATTTTTGCTCTAATAACTCAAAATTACATGAAATATTGCAAAAGAATGGAGTTTTTATATGTGCTACATTTTTGTAGATTTTCTTTGCTTTTGAATATATCACATTTTTATTATTATTTATAAAATTACTTTCTGCTTGTAAAAGGTCTCTATACTTGTCGCCTCTACTGTTAAAATCTAATAGTTGTATTGATGTTTCTGGAACTGGTATCATTTCCGCAAATCTTATAATAGATACATTTTTACCTTTTCTATCTTCTATTCTTATGAAACTAGGATTATCTTTATATTTATCATAGCCTACTTTGTATGAATATAAAGGTGCAAAATATAAGTAATCACCCACCTTTAATACAATTCCTACATAAGGTCTTTTCTCTTTCTTATTCCAACTAACATGATTATCAAATTTGCTTAAATAGTCTATGTAATCTTCATTAATTATATAAAATTTTAGTGTTTCGTTTTCTCCCATTTTGCTCCTTTATAAACAAAACAGGATATATTGCTATACCCTGTTTGTATTTTAAATCTCCCTACTTGAGGCAAGGGCTTTCCTAATGTATAACTCCCTACTTAAGGCAAGGGTTTTCCTAATGTAAATCTCCCCACTTTCGGAAGGGGCTTTTCCGATTAGTAATCATATGATTACTCTTTTAGTATATTCATTATACTATATTTTTATAACATTGTCAAACAAATTTTTTGCAAAATTGTATCTTTGCATTATTACTTTATATCTTCATTTTTCAATAATTTCAAAATCATCTATTATCTGTTTTATTTTTTTGGGATCAATTGGCATATATTACTTTCTCCATCTAAATTTATTTCGTACAATTACTATCAGTTGCTATAATACCATAAAAATAAAAATTACTCTATACTTTTCGTATAAAGTAATTTGTAATTTATTTTTCAAATCCTTGTTCAAATTCTTGCTTTTCTAATGCTCGATTTACACAATTTATAAATTTTTTAGGTTTTTCGCTATGAATACCGTGTCCACAATCAAAATATTCTACTTTTATATTGCGAATCAACTTAATAACTTGTTCTAAATTTTCATCTGTTAATGCTCCCTGAATAAGACCATCTTTACCAATAGTAGTATTTGCTTTCATAAATAAAGTATTGCATTTTATATTTGAAAGTAATTCATTATAATTTACATTGTGATTAAAAGAATCATCATAAAATGTTTCTCCAAAATATGGGTCATATTCATTTAATCCATTAAAAACTTCTAAAAACTTTTTAGGCCAAAAAGGAACTTTTAAAATCTTCTCTGGATGTTTCTGTCTGTATTTTAATACAAATTCGCCTAGTTTGTTTTTTATCTTCTCCCTTGAATCTTCTGGAAAGAAGTTCCAACAATATTGATTCATAAAATAATAATACACAAAATCAGTTTCTTTATTTTGATTTATAAAATTATGACATACTGTTGATAAATCTTTATAATTAAAAGTATTAAATCTTTTATCACCATTACTTGAAAACAATGGTGCATCTTCCAATATTAAATTTTTACAACTATTATAATTAGAAGCAATATAACAAGCAATTAGTCCTCCTGATGAATGTCCTAAAATAGATATATCACCATTAGCAATAGTCTGTATAAATTCTATTAAATCATTACCTTGCGCTACTAAATTGTATTTTTCTCTATTATGAGAGCTTTTTCCATGTCCATAACAGTCTACTAGAAATAAATGAAAATTTTTAAATAAATCTTTTATAACTTTTAAATAACTCGTTGCATTTGTACCTTGTGCATGTATAATTAATAATATAGGTTTATTATTATCTGTCTCGTAATAATTTATTGTATTATTATCATTTGTTTTAAATTGTTTGTTTATTAAATTCATTCTTATACCTCATTTCTTTAATATATCATCTGCTATATCTTCTATAACATCTGACTTAACAAGTGCTATTCCTTTTTTCTTATCACATAAGACGATTATTGAATCCCCTGGATTTATATTAAACATTTTCCTTGCCTCAACTGGAATTACAATTTGTCCTTTTTCTCCTACTTTACAGATACCTACATATTTATCTTTTTTCATTTTTAATACACCTCATCAAATTATGTTGTTATACTTTTCATACTTATTATACTTTGTAACAATAAAAAAAGCAATAGACTTTTGAAAAAATCTATCACTTTAATCTAAATAAAAAATTACTATTTTGATTTAATTTGTAAAATTAAAAACTATTACCAATTCTAATATTGTTGTTATAAATGTTAATAACCATAACCATTTATTATAATTATAAATTCTACCACCGCCAAATGATTCAAATGGATATATAGGAATAGTTATAAATACTAAATAAAAACAAGATAACTGACCTACTGTTAGCCAATACGGATTTTTAATCCATATCATAGCTATTAACGGTAAAATCATAAACACTACCCATTTTATCAATTCTGGTATTGCTAATTTTTTTCTAAACTCTTTTGTTTTTTCATACTTTTTAGGATACCAGTTTGCATTCATTGGAAATGTATTTCCCCAAAAACTTAATAATAATGTCAAAAAACTACCACCATTATTAAATCTAAACTCTCCATTATTTTTACTTATCAATTTTCCTATATATCTACTACCTAAAAATGTCACTAATATTGTTATATAGCCCAATAATCCCCATAGGAATTCATTAGAATGTTTATTAAAATATTTAATCCATAAAGGAATAAGTAATAAAATATTTGCTAAAAAGAATGATAAAATTCCTATAGTATTATTCTTTTTTTCTTTAACTGTATTTGTTTTGTTTGCCATATAAAAATCCATTCCTACTGCAAATAAAAACGGTGTTTTTATATAGTGCTTTATAAATCCGTCAATCCCCAATTCTTTTATTATTTCATAACAACTAACTCTTTTAAAATGATTGTCATCAAATAATTTCCACGATCCTACATTATCATCTTTTACAAGTGCCGTCATACTATCTATTGTTATAATACCATAAAAATAAAAATTACTCTATATTTTTTCGTATAAAGTAATTTAAATTTATAACTATGGTGTTAGAATAGATATATAGACACAAAATTTTACGAATTGAAAAAAAGATGAT
>CAJMRU010000139.1 GCA_905215845.1 uncultured bacterium | reverse complement strand
AAGTATAAGTTTTTTAAAAAGACTTGTACTTTTTTAATTATACCTATATAATGAAAGTACAAAAAGGAGGTTATATAAAAATGTCTTTTATAGAAGAAATAAAAACAAGAGCAAAAGAAAACATAAAAACAATAATACTTCCAGAAGCAGATGACATACGAATATTAGAAGCAACTCAAAAAATAAATAAAGAAGGGTTTGCAAAAATAATTTTAATAGGAAATGATGAAGAGATTTTGAAGAAAGCAAAAGAAAATAATTTAGATATAAGTGGAGCAAAAATAATAAATCCATCATCTTCTGAAGATTATGATAACTATGTTAATTTATTGTATGAACTAAGAAAAAATAAAGGAATGACTGAAGAAAAAGCAAAAGAATTAGTGCTAAATCCAGTATATTATGGGATGTTAATGGTAAAAGAGGGAAAAGCAGATGGATTAGTATCTGGTGCAGCACATTCTACATCTGATACCTTAAGACCAGCACTTCAAATATTAAAAACAGCACCAAACACAAAATTAGTTTCAGCGTTTTTTGTAATGGTAGTTCCAAATTGTGAACTAGGAGAAAATGGAGTATTTATTTTTGGAGATAGTGGTTTAAACGAAAATCCAGATATGGATCAATTATCAGAAATAGCAATATCTTCTGCCAAAAGTTTTAGACAATTAGTGGAAAAAGAACCTAAAGTAGCAATGCTTTCATATTCAACACATGGAAGTGCACATTCAGAGTTAACAGAAAAAGTAATTGGAGCTACTAAATTAGTAAAGGAAAAAGATAAAGATTTATTAGTAGATGGGGAATTACAATTAGATGCAGCAATAATTCCAGAAATAGCAAAATCAAAAGCACCTACAAGTCCTATAAAAGGAGAAGCAAATACATTAATATTTCCAAATTTAGATGCAGGAAATATAGGATATAAATTAGTACAAAGATTAGGAAAAGCTGAGGCATATGGACCATTATGTCAAGGAATAGCTAAACCAGTAAATGATTTATCAAGAGGATGTAATAGTGATGATATAGTAGGAGTTGTAGCAATTACAGCAGTTCAAGCAAATACTAATTTTTAATTTTTTAATAAAGGGGATTTAGATTGAAAGAAATAAAAAATCTTTCACTAATATATGATCCTTTTAATAAAATAAGAAAGGAATGGATTTATATATGAAAATTTTAGTTTTAAACTCAGGAAGTTCATCTTTAAAATATCAAGTAATTGATATGGATAATGAAGAAATGTTAGTAAAGGGAAATTATGAAAGAATAGGCCAAGGAAATTCATTTTTAACACATAAAGTTAATGGAGAAAAACATAAATTTGAGCATCCAGCAAAAGACCATGAACAAGCAATAAAATTTGTTTTAAGTAGATTAGTAAATCCACATTATGGAGTTTTAGAAAACTTAGAAGAATTATCTGGTATAGGACATAGAGTAGTTCATGGTGGAGAAAAATTTGCAAAACCAGTAATTATAACTGATGAAGTTATGGATGAAATAGAAAAATGTAGCGAATTAGCACCATTACATAATCCAGCAGCTATATTAGGAATGAAAGCTTGCAAAAAGCTAGCACCAAATATTAAAATGGTAGCTGTTTTTGATACAGCATTTCACCAAACTTTAAGTAAAGAAAGATATATTTATCCAATACCTTATGAATATTATAAAAAATATGGAATAAGAAAATACGGATTTCATGGGACTTCTCATGAATATGTAGCATATAGAGTAGCAGAATTATTAGAAAAAGATGTAAAAGATTTAAAAATAGTAAGTTGTCACTTAGGTCAAGGTGCTAGTATATGTGCAATTAACAAAGGAGTTTCAGTGGAAACAAGTATGGGATTAACACCTTTAGGAGGTATTCCTATGGGAACAAGAAGTGGAGACTTAGATCCTTCTGTTGTTACATATATAATGAAAAAAGAAAATCTTTCACCAGATGAAATGGAAAAAATACTAAATAAACAATCAGGAGTTTTTGGAATATCACAAGTTTCAGTAGATTTTAGAGATATAGAAAATGATGCAGCAGCAGGTGGAATACATGCACAATTAGCATTAGATAATTTCCATTATCAAGTTGCAAGTTATGTTTCTAGATGTATTGTTGCTATGAACGGAATAGATGTCTTGACATTTACAGCAGGAGTAGGAGAAAAAGGAGAACTTTCAAGAGAAGCTATATGTGATTATTTTGAATTTATGGGATTGAAAATAGATAAAGAATATAATAGAACCTTAAAAGGTGTTGAAACAGAAATTTCAACAAAAGATTCAAAAATAAAAGTATTTATAATTCCAACAAATGAAGAATTAATGATAGCAAGACAAACTTTAAAAACTATTGGCAATAACTAATACTAATTTGAGATTCTATTTACAGAGCAAGGATATTTATAGTTTTAGGATTTTAATAAAAAGTATGATATTATTGTAATATGTTTAAATTAAAATAAAACAATAGTTGATATAGATAATAAGATTACATAAATTTAGATAAAAGGTTTATAGGAACTTGACCTTGTTGTATATAAAATGGTAATGAAAATATAAAAATTAATTTTCTATTTTCATTTTGTAAGTGAAAAATTAAAAGTTTTATATACAATAAAAAACCTAAATATGTTAGCAAGGAAGAATAAAAATGAAAATTTTAGTTTTAAATTGTGGTAGTTCATCACTTAAATATCAATTAATTAATATGGAAAATGAAGAAGTAATTGCGTCAGGAAAATATGAAAGAATAGGAGAAAAAGAAGCTTTCTTAACACATAAAGCTTGTGGTAAAAAAGTGGAAATAAAAAAATCAGCATATAATCATAAAGAAGCAATAGAAATTACTTTAAAAGAATTTACAAATCAAGAATATAAAGTTATAGAAAGTTTAGATGAAATAAATGCAATAGGACATAGATTAGTGCATGGAGGAGAAAAGATTTCAAAATCAGTATTAATCGATGATGAAGTTAAAAATGTTTTAAAAGAATATACAGATTTAGCACCATTACATAATCCAGCATGTTTATTAGGAATAGAAGCATGTGAAGAAGTATTTCCAAATAAACCTATGGTTGGTGTTTTTGATACAGCATTTCATCAAACAGTTCCAAAGGAAAAATATATTTATCCAATACCTTATAAATACTATAAAAAATACGGTGTAAGAAAATATGGATTCCATGGTACATCTCATATGTATGTTTCTAATAGACTTGCAGAATTAGAAAATAAAGATATAAAAGATTTAAAAATTGTTACTTGCCATTTAGGTCAAGGCTCTAGTATATGTGCCATTAAAGGTGGAAAATCAATTGATACAAGTATGGGATTAACTCCTCTTGGAGGAATATCAATGGTTACTAGAAGTGGAGATTTAGATCCATCAGTTATAACATATCTAATGAAAAAAGACAATTTAGCACCTGAAAAAATGGAAAATATCTTAAATAAAGAATCAGGAATATCTGCAATTTCAGGATTAGCTCCTGACTTTAGAGTTATAGAAGAAGAATCTAATAAAGGAAATGAAATGGCTAAAATAGCAATTGAAGAGTTTAATTATTCAGTAGCAACATATATTGCAAAATATACTATGGCAATGAATGGAGTAGACTATATAGTATTTACAGGAGGAATTGGAGAAAATCAAATAAATATAAGAAAAGGCATTTGCGAAAAATTAGAATTTATGGGAGTAAAATTAGATTTAGACAAAAATAATATTAGAGGAGAAGAAATAATAATTTCAACAGAAGATTCATC
This sequence comes from uncultured bacterium, assembly GCA_905215845.1. Classification (GTDB taxonomy): domain Bacteria; phylum Bacillota; class Clostridia; order TANB77; family CAG-508; genus CAG-269. The sequence goes on along the minus strand of CAJMRU010000139.1, from coordinate 191 downwards.
AGTTAAAGTATATTTAATCCCAACAAATGAAGAATTGATGATAGCTAAAGAAACTGAAAAATTAATTAAATAGATAAATTCTAATCTAATAATTTTATTAAGCTTATATTGGGGATTATGGAAGTGCAAGAGAACTGATTTTTGTCTCCGACCCCGAAATCATTAAAAAAGTCTAAAAAACATTTACATAA
>CAJMRU010000138.1 GCA_905215845.1 uncultured bacterium | reverse complement strand
ACTATGATAGTTTATTTGCAAAAGGAGAATTTGATAAATTATTGGATGATATAGATAAAATTTATAATATTTATCCGGCAGAAAATAATGAATTAAAGATGTCGATTATGGAACAACTAGAAGATTATGAAAAGCGCAAAAATGATAGCAACTATAGATTTCGTAAACAAAATGAATTTAAAGGGGTAACACCACCGGTAATACAAAAGAATACGGGAACAACAGATAGCAATCATGCATTCGAACAAAAGATTAGGGCAAAGGGGTATGAAAGAGATGATTAACAATGAGGTAATAATGAAAGAAATCAGCCATCGTATTGTTGATGAAAATCAATTGAAAGAGCATCCAAAATTTATAGATCGACTTAATTTTTTTTATAATTATATAATCGATGGATGTTTAGAAGATAAACCAGAATATATTAGGGCATGTATTGATGAAATATGTGAATTTGAAAGTAAATGGTATAATGATAATCTTTATTGTTTACATCTTTTTGAAGATACTTCGATTCTTAATTGTTTGTCTCTGTTTTGGATAATTTCTTATCAACTTGTGAGAGATAAAATTAACGGACGTGAATATCAGTTTATTAATATCTTTTTGGAAAGTTTATTTAATGGCTTTTCTGAATCTATTAGTAAACAATATTATCTTATAGAAGAAATTTCGGATATAGGACTTAATTTTTCATACGCATGTGGATATTCAAATATTATGAGTCTAACATTATATAACCATATGGTAAATCTTAATAAGGGAGGAGAGTAATACTTATGGATACATTTGAACAATTTATGTTTGAAAAATTAGAAAAATTATATGCTAATAAAAATTTAGAAACATATGATTATGAGGATATATATGAACGATTTACACACCTTTCGCATTTACCAGAAGTTAAGCCATATCTTTTAGCAATGAGGTATCTTGGAAAAGGTACAACTGCAGAACCTAAAGATGTTTTAAAAGAATTAAAAGATCAAATTTCAAATTCGGATTTTATACTCAAGGGGTTATATTATGATTTAAAACTAAATTCAGGAAATGTAACAAATAAAGATCGTAATGAATTAAAAAAATGTGTTGATGAAGGATATAGTGATAAATATCTTCAGGATATGTCAAATATTCTAGATTTAAAAGAAACTGTTATAGAAAAAGAAGAAAGTAGTGAGATAGAATCAATAATATTTGAAGATATGATATTTGAAGGCTGTGATTATACGGGATACCATTTTACTAATGGGGATATTGATTATTTATATGCTAAAGTATTTATTAAGCCAATCAGTACGACTAGAAAAATTAAAGTTTATTCTCAAATTTTTGATGGATCAGAACCTTTTTCTGATAGATTATTTGATGAAATTGAACTAGAACCAGGAGATGATTGTTTTACTACTACTGGTTGGGGTAGTGATGATTTTTATGCATATGAAAATAAAACATATGAATGGAAAATAGAGATTGGAGAAAAAACTTATTCAAAATTTTTTAATTTTTATAATGGAAAAATAAAAAAAGAAGGAGTTCAAATTAGAGATTTAAAATTATTTTCTTCAAAGTCAACAGGAGCTTTAGAAAATGACATAAATAATTATTCAGCTTCATTTGATGGAAGTAATCTGGAATATATTTACTTTAAATTATTTATTGATGAACCAAAGGAAGAAATAAATGTTCAAATTTTTATAAAAGTTATATATTTAGAAGATAATACAGTAATTTATGATAAACCATTTTTTGCCATTTTAGGAGCAGATACATATGCCTGTTGGAGAGGCGTTGGACATTTCCAAAAAGGGAAGTGGAAAAAAGGATTATATAAATATTATGTGCATGTAGGTTCTGGAAATATACAAGAGGGAATATTTACGGTTTATTAAATAAAGGATAGTTGAATGAGAGAAATGTATTGTAGAAATATAAGGGATAGCTTCTTTAATTAAAAGCAGTGTATATACATTTTTAGAAAAATGATATAAACAAATAAATATATATACGTAAAAGAAAGGATTTGAAAACTATGGATTATGATAATACTATAATTTTACCTAATGAAAATGGAGATGAAATTGAATTTGAAATTGCAGAAGAAATGTCTTATCAAGGGACTAAATACTTTTTACTTTTAGGAGAAGATGAATTTTACGAAGATGTATTTGTTGTTGTAACTAAAGTAAATGGTGAATATGAAGTAGTTGAAGATGAAGATATTATTGAACGCATTAGTACGAAATTTAGTGAATCTATGTCAGATTTTGGAAGTATTTTAGCTGAGAATATATTGGATAATGATATAAATATAGAAGATCAAAATTCAGATGATGTTATTGATGAACCTTATGTGACTGATTTTAATGTGGATGCATACATTGTTCAGTCACAGGATTTCTTATTTAAACAAGGATTAAAAGAATATGCAAATTCAAATTATGAAGAAGCTTATAGTAATTTTGAAAATGCCATTTCTGAAGGGAATATATTTGCCTATGCTCACATAGGTATAATGCATCATTATGGAAAAGGCTGTTTGAAAAGTGATGAATTGGCAATTAAGGCTTTTAGAGAGGGAGCAAAATTAGGCTGTCCTCTTGCAGCTTCATGGCTAGCTGAATGTTATCGTATGGGGTATGCTGTTGAAAAAGATAAAGAATTTAGCAAGAAACTTCAACTTAAGAGTTTAAATGCGTTAAAGAGCATGTGCGATGTTGAAGATATATCTGCATTATACTTTTTAGGATTTAATTTGATTTTTGGAATTAATTCAGAAAAAAATATGTCAGAAGGTATTCGTCTATTAGAAATTGCAACTTATAAAGGAGATAGAACATCCGCAATTCTTCTTGCGGAATGCTATTTGAAGGGTTTAGGTGTTAATAGTGATGCTCAAAAAGCTGTTGAATTATTGATTCAAAATCCATTAGAAGAAAATAAAAAGTTTCATTATCTTTTAGGAAAATGTTATTTACAAGGAAATGGTATTGAACAGGATTTACATAAAGCACTTGAACATTTAAAAAAATCTGCAAAATTGGGGCATTGTATGGCCAAAAGTGACTTAGGAGATTGTTATTATGAAGGATGTGGTGTACCTGTTGACTATCATGAAGCAATGAAGTGGTATAAGGATGCATTGGATAATCATTCAGATAGTTATTCAGCTTGTAGGTTAGGATTTATGTATATGTTTGGAAAAGGAACCACAAAGAATGAGCAAACTGCTATGAAATATTATAAAATTGCTGCAGAAAAAGGCGACACGTTAGCACAAAGAATTATTTCTCGAGAGTATTTATGTGGAGGACATTTGCCTAAAGATTATATAAAAGCAAAAGAATGGATAGAAAAAGCTGCAAAAAAAGGAGATACTAAAGCTCAAATTACATTAGGTAGTTATTATGCTAATGATTATGGATTTAAAGATTTCAAAATGACATATAAGTGGTTTTTAGAGGCTGCAAATCAGGGAGACGATGAAGCAAAGTATCTTGTTGGTAAATGTCATTTATATGAAGTTGGAACTGAATTTGATTTGAAAAGTGCAAATGAATGGTTCATGAAAGCAGTAAAAGATGGAAACAAGGAGGCAGCATATGAACTAGGAATTAGTTATCTTGATGGGAGAGGAATGGATATAGATTCAGATTCTGGAGTTCAATTACTTGAAATAGCTGCAAATGCTGGAATAAGAGAATCAAGTAGAGAACTTGCAAAAAGATTTCATTATGGGATAAAAAATTTTCATGGAGATGCAATATATAAAAATCCTTCTAAAGCACAGGAATATGCAATATTGGCAGTTAAGGACGATAAAGATGATGAAGCACAATTTTTGATGGGAGTTATTCTCGAAGAAGATTTTGGAAATACTCAAACTGCAATAGATTGGTATACAAAAGCTGCGGATAATGGTAATCCAAAAGCAAAGCTTAATTTAAGTAAAAAATATATAAATAATAATGAAAATG
>CAJMRU010000137.1 GCA_905215845.1 uncultured bacterium | reverse complement strand
TATTAGCTATATTCATGATAAAATTAAATAATTTAGGAAAAGATGATAAAAAAAATAATGATATAGAAAATACAGCATTAGTAGAAAGTAAAAATAATGAAGAAAATGTAAATGCTAATTTTATAGATAATTCAAATTCTTATCAATATACAACTGAAGAAGTAGAAAAAATGAAAAATGAAATAAACGCAATAGCTAATACTGAGATTTATAGAGTAGAAGAAGAACTAGGAGGCAGAAAAATCCTTCAAGTAAAACCAGAAATTCAATTTAATGTCGATTTAGCTGGAATAATAAAAAATGGTAAGCCTGAAGAAAATGAATTAAATGAAATATTAAAAAAGATGCCTAATAATACAGGGATATGGATATCTAATCAGTCAAGAGAAAAATTTTTAGAATTATTAAAAAATAATGGTGTAAAGAATTTTATGATAACAAATGAAGGTTATTTAAAAAGCGATTCTATTGTCGAAAATGCAATATCAAAAAAATTAGAAAATATGATAAAATCAGATAAATTATATATAATAAATATTACAGGAAAAGCTTATGAGAGAGATTATATTACAGGAGTAATTGTAGAATATCCATTTGAAGATATGGATCCGACTCAAATACTAGAAATATATGAAAAAGAAAATCAAATTATACTTGAAGTAACAACTAACAAAAATAAAAAATTATCAGATAGAGAAATATTAGAAGCAATAGTTCAATATTAATTAAAATACAAAGAATGTCTTAGAAAAAAATTTATAAATTAAGGAACTTTTAGATAAGTAGGAAAGGAAGAATTTTAATATGGAAAATATAAAAATCTTTGCATGTAGTGAATACGCAGAACCATTTACAAAGGAAATATGTGATTATTTAAATTTGCCTATGGGTAAAATAAATAGAATGAAGTTTAAAAATGATAATAATTTTGTACAATTATTAGAAACAGTAAGAGAACAAGATGTGTATTTAGTACAAAGCAATACACCACCAGTAAATGAAAGAATAATGGAATTATTAATAACTATTGATGCAGTAAAAAGAGCATCAGCTAAGAATATAAATGTAATATTGCCATATTACATTTATTCTAGGTCAGACAAGAAAGACCAACCACGAGTTCCAATAACAGCTAAATTAATGGCAAAATTAATAGAAGCAGCAGGAGCAACAAGAGTTATTACTTGTGACCTTCATAATCCAGCAATACAAGCATATTTTGATAAAATAAATTGTGATAGACTTTCAGCAGAAAGATTATTAGAAAAATATTTTGAAGATAAAAAATTAGATAATAAAGTTATAGTTGCAACAGATGCAGGAAGTTCAAAAAAAGCTTATAAATATTCAGAATTTTTTAATTGCCCAATAGCAATGCTTGATAAAAGAAGAGATGGAAATAATGACAAAGCAATTGGGACAACTATTATAGGAGATGTAAAAGGGAAAAATGCAATTATTTTTGATGATGAGATAGATACAGCAGGTTCTATGATGGAAACAGTAAGAGTCTTAAAAGAATTTGGAGCAGATGCAGTATATGCAGCTTGTACTCATGGAGTTCTTTCAGGACCAGCAATAGAAAGAATAGAAAAATCATCAATAAAAGAATTGGTTATAACAAATACAATTCCTTTATCAGAAGATAAAAAAATAGATAAGATAAAAGTAGTATCTATTGCGCCATTATTTGCAGAAACTATAAAAAGGTTAAATGAAAAAAGACCATTAGGTGAATTATTAAAGAAATTTATATAAAAAGGAAGTAGCAGTTATGAAAAAAATAAGTATTATAATACCAGCGTACAATGAAGAAGAATCATTACCAATACTATATGAGAGATTAACAAAACTTATGGAAAACTTAAATAATTATGATTTCGAAGTACTATTTGTAAATGACGGAAGTAAAGACAAAACAATCCAAATTATAAAAGAATTAAGAGAAAAAGACGAAAGAATTTGTTATGTTGATTTTGCAAGAAATTTTGGAAAAGAAATTGCAATGATAGCAGGACTTGATTATGCAACAGGAGATTGTGTAATATTTATGGATGCCGACTTACAAGATCCACCAGAATTAGTACCAGAATTAGTTAAATACTGGGAAGAAGGGTATGATGATGTATATGCAAAAAGAAAATCTAGAAAAGGTGAAACTTGGCTAAAGAAATTTACTTCTAAAATGTATTACAAAGTATTACAACATGTAACAAGAGTTGAGATACAAGAAGATACAGGAGATTTTAGATTACTAGATAGAAGATGCGTAAATGCCTTAAGAAAGCTTAGAGAATCTCAAAGAAATACAAAATCTATGTTTAGTTGGATAGGATATAAGAAAAAAGAAGTTTTATATGATAGAGACCCAAGAGTTGCTGGATCAACTAAATGGAATTATGGTAAATTAATGGATTTAGCGATAGATGGAATAACATCACTTACAACATCACCTTTAAGAATATCTACTTTTATTGCAATACCAACATTTATAGTTTTATTTGGATATTTTGTATATGTTATTGCTAAATGTTTTGTAGTAGACCAACCTATACAAGCATATCAATCAATAATATTATTGATATTATTCTTTTCAGGAATACAAATATTATTGTTTGGAATTGTTGGAGAGTATTTAGGAAGGATATTCAATGAAACCAAAAATAGACCATTATATTTGGTTAATGAATATAATGGAGAAAAGGAAATGAATGATTAAATATAATGATTTTTGAATCTGACTTGAATGATTTTGGGGTCGGAGACAAAAATCATTTTTGGTATTTACTTTAAATTTACTTGTAAAAAAGTGCATATTGGTGTAAAATACAGTAGTATTGTAAATAATAAACTAGGAGGAAGAAATTAGTAATGAGATTTGTGACAGATGATAAATCAAGAGAAGAATATAAAAAATTTTTAGAAGGACATGAGAGATGTAATTTTCAACAATCTTTAGAATGGGCAGAAGTTAAGAAACCTAATTGGAAACCAGAGGTTATACTTGCAGAAGATGATAATGGTAATATAATTGGTTCTTTATGTGTGTGGATTAGAAAAATGCCTATTTTTGGTAATATTATGTATTCTTCAAGAGGACCAGTATGTGATATTCATGATATAGAAGTAATGAAACAATTAACAGATGGTGCAAAGGAACTTGCTAAAAAGTATAATGCGATAGTTTTAAGAATTGAACCAGATATTTTGAGTAGTGATGAAGAATTTAGAAAAGTTGTTACAGAATTAGGATATAAGATAAAAGATGATGCTAAAGATTTTAAAGATGAAATACAACCAAGATATGTATTTAGACTAGATATAAAAGATAAAACAGAAGAAGAAATAATGGCGGGATTTCATCAAAAATGGAGATATAATATTAGATTAGCTGGAAGAAAAGGTGTTGTTGTTAAAGAAGGAACAAAGGAAGATTTAAAAGATTTCCACAAAATAATGATAGAAACAGGCTCAAGAGATGGTTTCATAATTAGACCACTAGAATATTTTGAAAAAATGTATGATTGCTTAGGACCTGACCATATGAAAATATTAATGGCTTATTATAATGATGAACCAATTTCAGGAGTAATACCAATATTCTATGGTAATAAAACTTGGTATCTATATGGAGCAAGTAGCAATAGTCATAGAAATTTAATGCCAAATTATTTACTACAATGGGAAATGATAAAAATGGCAATAGCAAGAAAAGATGATGTATATGACTTTAGAGGAGTATCTGGAGTTGTTGATGAAAATCATCCTCAATATGGCTTATATAGATTCAAAAAAGGTTTTGGAGCTACTTTTACAGAATTTATAGGAGAAGTATATTTACCATTTAAACCATTAAAATATAAATTATATAAATTTTCAGAAAAAGCATTTAGAACTTTAAGACAAATGAAAATGAAATTAAAAAACAAAAATAAATAAATTATAAAAGAATTAATATAAATGATAGGTTTGAATAATATCTAAATTTTATAAATTATTCATTCTAA
>CAJMRU010000136.1 GCA_905215845.1 uncultured bacterium | reverse complement strand
ATTAATATAGCAGTAGCTTTATTAATAATATTAAAATACAAAACATATATAAAAAAATATAAAACAGTAAAGATATTATCAATAATATGCTTAATAATAATAATAAGCTTTTTACTTACAGGAGGAAATATAACAAGTAGCATAGAAAGTGGACTTTATAGAGATGATGTAATATTATCAGAGCAAACACCATATCAAAAAATAGTAATGACTAAACATAAAGACGATATTAGACTATTTTTAGATGGTAATTTACAATTTAGCACAAGTGATGAATATAGATATCATGAAGCACTAGTTCATATTCCAATGTCATATGCAAATTCACATCAAAAGGTTCTAATATTAGGTGGAGGAGATGGCTTAGCTACAAGAGAAGTTTTAAAGTATGATGATGTGGAAAAAATTGTTTTAGTTGATATAGATGGTGAAATGACAAAATTATGTAGCACAAATGAACAAATTAAAAAATTAAATGAAGGTTCATTAAGCAACGATAAAGTAAAAGTAATAAATGAAGATGCATATCTATTTGTTCAAGAAAATCAAGAAAAATTCGATGTAATAATTATAGATTTTCCTGACCCAAATAATGAAGCTCTAAATAAACTATATACTAATGTATTTTATAACTATATAAGATCAAATTTGACACCAAATGGGGTTATGGTTTGTCAATCAACAAGTCCATATTATGCCAAAAATTCTTTTTGGTGTATAAATAAAACCATAAAGACTCAATTTGAAAATGTATTACCATATCATTTACAAGTACCATCATTTGGAGAATGGGGATTCAACCTAGCATTTAATGGAAATAATGTTAGAAAAAATATATCAGTAGAAACAAAATATTTAACAGAAGAAAATATAAAAACAATGTTTAATTTTGGTAAAGATGAAATAATTGACTTAAATCAAGTAGAAGAAAATAATATGTTCAAGCCAACATTGATTAAATATTATAATGAAGAAGTGCAAAATTGGTAAAAAAGTTAGTTATCATTAATTTGAAAGAAGGACAGAAAAATGAAAGCAGTAATGTATAATTATAATACATGGCTTAAATATGAAGAAGAAAAAACAGCAATAAAAAAATTTGAAAAAATGTTATCAGATAGTGGATTTAATGTAATAAATAAAGTTGAACATTTCTTTGATACTCAAGGATATACACGGATTATGGTTATTGGCAGAAAGTCATTTTGCAATACATACATTTCCAGAAGAAAACAAAATGTATATAGAAATATCAAGCTGTGTAAAAAAATACTTTGATAATTTTTTAGCTGAATTGGAAATTTATAAAAATAAAATGAATAATTAGAAAAGTAGCGAAAGCTATATAAGCAAAGCTTCAAGGGGCATTTTAGGGGTCACTTTTACTTGCTATACAATAAAAAGTTAATAAAAAAGGGGATAAATTTAATATAAGATAAGAAAGGATTACTACTATGGAAAGAATTAAATTAAAAGATAGAATTTTACCTAAATATACAAAAGGAGAAGAAATTTTTAATATGACATCACATATAGTTGGAGCAGTATTAGGAATTGTTGCAACAGTATTATGTGTTGTATTTGCTGCAAAAAATAAAAATGTTTACGGAGTAGTAAGTGGGGCAATTTATGGATTTACAATGATTTTATTATATACTATGTCTAGTATATACCATGGACTAAGCCCAAAATGTTTTTCTAAAAAAGTTTTTCAAGTATTAGACCATTGCTCAATATTTTTATTAATTGCAGGTTCATATACACCATTTTCACTATGTACCCTAAGAGAATACGATACAGCAACAGGTTGGACAATATTTGGAGTAATTTGGGGAGTTGCTATACTTGGAATTATATTAAATTCAATAGACATAAAAAAATTTAAAAAGTTTTCAATGCTATGTTACTTAATAATGGGATGGTGCATAATAATAAAAATAAATTTATTACCAACATTATTAGGTAATATTGGATTTGGGTTATTGTTAGCAGGAGGAATTGCATACTCAATAGGAGCAGGCCTATATGCAATAGGAAAAAAACATAAATGGATGCACTCAATATTTCATTTATTCATATTATTAGGAAGTTTATTACAATTTTTCTGTATATTATTATATGTAATGTAAGATGATTTTAAACTGATTTTGGTGATTTTGGGGTCGTGATTTTGGGGTCGGAGACAAAAATCATCATAGTATTATAGAAGAAATCTATGATAAGAAAAAGGAGAAAAAATTATATTAGGATGAAAAATAGTAAGTTGTAGGGGAGATTATTTCTCCTTTTTTTCATAAATTTCTAAAAAAGTGTTACTTTTTTAGAAATTTTATCAATATAAAGATGTAAGGTATCTTAAAATAAAAGGAGTTTAGATCTAAATTGAATGATTGTAAAGAAATAAGGCATTATATAAAAAATAATGAACTTGATTTAGAAAAAATAATAAATGAATATTCATCTTATACTGCTACTATTATAAATAATATGGCACGAGAGAGTTTGAATAATGAGGACAAAGAAGAAATAGTTTCTGAGGTGTTTTTTATACTATGGAAGAATAAAGACAAATTGGATATTAACAAATATTTAAGTTCATATATTGCAGGAATAACAAGAAATGTAGTAAAAGAATATTTAAGAAAAATAAAAGTTAACTTTGATATTTCTGATTATGAAAATAGTTTATATAATTATGATAAAATCGACCTTCTCGATAATAATGTAGAAGAAATTAGTAAAATAGAAAAGAAACTAAAAAATATGAAAGAAATTGATAAAAAGATATTTTTAGACTTTTATTATTCTTCTAAATCAATTAAGGATATAGCTAAAGAGCAAAAGATTTCTGAATTTAGTGTAAAGCAAAGATTATACAGGATTAGAAATAAAATAAAGAAAGAGGTTAGATATGAACAATAATAAAATTTTTGAGAAAGTAAAAACGAAAATAGCTATATCTCAAGTAGTAAAAGAGGAGGATATAGTAATGAATAAAAGTAAATTAAATATTGGAAAGGGTATAGGAATAGCAGCTTGTATTGCTCTTTCAATGACAGGAGTTGTTTTCGCTACAACACAGATAATTAACAAATTTGGAGCAAATAGTAGTGATGGAATTCAAACAGCTATTGATAATGGTTATTATAGTGATGTAAATACAGAATATAAAGAGGCAAATGGAATTAGTACAAGTATAGAGTCTTTCTTAATAGACGATAATAATTTTGATATGAATATAAATATAAAATTTGATGATAGTTATAATTTACAAGATATGCTATCTGATAATGGAACAATAGACATAATGGACTTAAAAGTAGTAAATGAAAAGAATGATAAAGTTTTTGCAACAAGAGAACTTGAATCTGAAGAAATGACATCGTTATATAAAACAGAACAAGAGGCAAGAGAACATTATGATAGCTATAAAGGAGCATATAGTGAAACTAGCCAAAAAATAAATGATAATGAAATAAAATTTTATCTAACTGCAACAGGAAATCCAGTAGAATTTCCTATATCTCAAAAGTTGAAAGTAACATTTAACAAGATAAGAAATAGATACTGGGAAAATGGCGAGGAAAAATATAGAATCTATAAAGGCGAATGGAGTTATGAAATAGATGTACCTAGCAAAATGACACAATCTAATATAATTCAATATAAATTAGTTTCTATTAGTGATGAAAATTATAAATTTGATAGTGCAAAAGTTTCAAATACAGCATTTAAAATTTATTTAAGTAACTGTAATGAAATTTCTCATAATGAAAATGAATATGTTGAAACTTCTGATGGAAGAAAATTTTATCCAGCACGAAGATCGGATGGAGATGGAGAAATAAGTGTTAAAGAAGATGGAATTGTAAGATATTATAATACATTTAATTTAACAAATTATGATGCAACAGATACACTAACAGTACATTTATTTAAGACAAATGGTGATGAAGTAATTGTTAAATTAGAAAAAATAAAATAATTGAATAAGTATAATTATAGAAATGATACCCAAAAATTAAAAAGATTAGTTTGAAACAACTAATCTTTTTAATTT
>CAJMRU010000135.1 GCA_905215845.1 uncultured bacterium | reverse complement strand
ACTTTATATTTTGATTCTACATTAATATTATTTACATTTTTCTTTTTATTATTTTGACAATTTGTGACTTTTTTCGTTTTTTATATTATTTTGCCTTAAAATATGATATAATATTTCTGATATATCAAAAAAAGGAGAATTTTATGAGCGTAAAAAATGTTGATTTATCAAATAGTACAGATGAAATTACAGAAAATAAAAAAGAAAATTTAGATAATAATACTAATAACATTTTAATAACTAATACTAGTAAAGTTTCAAGTGGGCAAGAGTTTAAACCTATCAAAAATTATCAAACTAATTTACCTGATGTTATTGATGTAAAAACAACTATGCTTGGAGTTTTAGGAATTTTCGGTATTTTGATTTTTATTACCACAATTATATTAATCATAGCTTTTGGTATTTTTACTGTATATAATGCAAATAATGATAATATAGTTTCTGGTGTTTTTATAAAAAATGTTGATGTTTCTAATCTTTCCAAAGATGAAGCTAAAGAAAAAATTTCAAGTTACATAAATGGCAATTTACCTGAAAATATTGCATTAAAACATAATGATTATGAAACTTCAATTCCATTATCATCTCTTAATTTAAGCTTTGATATTGATTCTGCAGTTGATTATGCTTATTCAATTGGAAAAAATGGAAATGTTTTTCAAAATAGCTTTCAAACTATAAAAACTATGATTACACATACCAATATTGAACCTTCTTATAGTATAGATATTGAGCAATTAGAAACTTCTTTAAAAGATATTTCTTCTAAATTGCCTGATACTGTTAAGGAAAGTGGATATTATATTGAAGGAAAAAATTTGATTATAACACCAGGAAGTGAAGGAAATATAGTTAATGTAAGTCAAATGGTTTCTTATATAAAAAACGGTTTAGCGAATTTAACTTTAAAAGATAGAGTTTTAGATATTGCAACACTAGTTGAGCAACCTTCAAAAATAAATATTGATAAAATTTATGAAGAAATTTATAAAGAACCTGTTGATGCTTATTATACTCAAGACCCTTTTGCAGTTTTTCCTAGTGAAAATGGTATGGATTTTGCAATTTCTTTAGATGAAGCAAAGGCTATGCTTGAAGAAGAAAAAGATGAATATGTAATTCCTTTAAAAATATTATACCCTAATGTAACTACAAATATGATTGGAACAGAAGCTTTTCCTGATTTACTTTCTACATATTCTACTAAATATTCTACTAGAGATAAAGACAGAACCACAAATTTACAATTAGCAGCAAATAAAATAAATGGAACAGTATTAATGCCTGGTGAAGTTTTTTCATATAATCAAGTTGTTGGAGAAAGAACTATTGCTGCAGGATACAAAGAAGCACCTATTTATGTTAGTGGAGAAGTTGTAGATGGCCTAGGTGGAGGAATTTGCCAAATAACTTCAACATTATATAATGCTGTACTATACGCAAACTTAGGTATTGTTTCTAGAAGTAATCATCAATTTGTTCCTTCTTACGTAACTGCTAGTAGGGATGCAACTGTAGTTTATGGAGCTATTGATTTTAAATTTAAAAATACTAGAGATTATCCAATAAAAATTACTTGTAGTGTTTCTAATGGAATTGCAACTTTTAATATATATGGTTTAAGAAGTGATAATGAGTACGATGTAGAAATATCTTCAAGAGTCACTGGCACAACGTCCACTGCAATTTACTCAGAAGCTTACAGAATATTAAAACAAAATGGGCAAGTTGTAAAATCCGAACTACTTTCTAGAGATACATATAAAAGACATTAATTTTCAAAAACTATTTTATTACTAAAGTAACTTTACCAAATTGCATAAATAAAATTAACACTAAATTTTTTACTAGTTATATATATATTAATTCACGGCTCTGAAATAAGGAATTGAGATGTACTTGCTCCTCTGGGGAATATACATCTCAATTCTCTATTTCAGATAGCCTCCATCTACATTGCCAAAGTTCCATTAGGAGTATTAGTTATTATTAAAATATCTTCTTCTCTACCATTTTCTGCATTAATATATACTAAAAACTCTCTATCATCAACTTTTCCCTTAAACTCATAACATAAAATTTCTGTTTTCCACTCTGTTGGAATTATTGCCATTCCTTCACTTTGAATCTCTAAGTTCTTATTTAAATTTTTCTTAGCTTCTTCTTTTGAAATCTTTATATTGCTTATATTTCTTTGAGTATGGTTGTTCAAGTACCCAGTTGTTTCTATTCCCAATACTTCTCCATTATCTAATGCTACTTTAACCTTAATTAAATCAGGATAAGCTATTACTCCTTCTTGAGAATATGCATAATTAATTGTCATTACACCTTCTTGTTTTAAGAAATATGTTTCTTTCATACTTTTAAAACCTTTTTGCTCTAAAAACTCTATACCTTTCTTATTTGCGTCTTCACTTGAAATTATTTCTGAACTAACTTCTCTATTACTGTTCATATATATAATATGTCCACCTTTTTTAGAAATTGAAATATTTACATTTTCATCATTGTTGTTTTTTATTGAAAAGTCATATGCTGGTATTGTAGCATTTTCTGAAAATCCTAAATTTGATATTTCTTTTATATTATTATTTCCTACAAATTCTTGTGCTATTTGTTTAGCTCTTTCTTCATCAATGTCATCGCCTGTTAATCCCTTTTTTTCATTACTTGTTAAATGTTCTGAAAAAGCACCATCATAAATTAACCCACTATATTGATGGAAATTTTCTTCTAAATTCGAAAAACTCTCTTTTGATACATTATCAACTTGTTGTGCAAATGCTACTGTTCCTTTTTTAGTTAGCTCTCCCCATTTGAATCTTCCTGTATTTAAATCTTCTGATAATTGATTTAAAGTATTTTCCAATTCCACACTATATCCATGTAATTCTTCTAAATTTGCTAATTCATCATCTGTTAAATTTTCATCATATATATTTTTTCTTGATAAAGAATAACTATAATCACTTACTTGATTTAAAAATTTTTCTGTATTTTCTAATTCTTGACTCTCTATTGGTAACATACTAAGATAGCTTTGTGCTAAATTTGCTTCTCTCCAAAGGTTAGTTAATGTCTCTGCTCCATGCTCAGAAGTAGTTGATATCATTGACTTAGCTAAATATGCTTCAACATTTTGAACATAATCTACTAACTCATAAAATGCCATATTATATGAATTTTCTGAGGCTTGCCTATATTCTCTTTGCTTTTTGTATATAATAGCTCCTAATATAGCAACTACTATTAATAATACACATATTACACTTAACATATGTCCTTTTTTTAACCTATTTTTCCAATCTTCTAATTTATTCAAAATCTTTCCTTGTATAATATAATAAAGTATAAAATTTAATACATTATACTTACCTTTCTCCATTAATTATTTTATTTTTACTCTAAAAATTTTGGTTTAATGGTACCTTTATTTTATATTTTATTTCTTTTCATAATTTTACTTACAAAATCTATGTTTTCCTATAACCTTTACTAACGGTCTTGACCAAATCCATTTATTTGTAGCAGTATTTGGATTAAAATAATATATACATCCTCCTGTCGGATCCCAACCATTCATTGCATCTCTAGCAGCTTTATATACAGTAGAATTACTATCAATTGGCTGATTTATTTGACCATCTGCTACTGCTGTAAATGCACCTTTTTGATAAATTACACCTGCTATTGTATTAGGAAATTGTGAGCTTTTTACCCTATTTAATATTACTGCTCCAACAGCAACTTGTCCTTCATATGGCTCACCTCTTGCTTCTCCATTAATAGCTCTTGCCATTAATTGAATGTCTGATGTATTTGATGATGCTGCATATGAAACGTTTGGATTTACATTTTCTTGACATATATACATTAGAGTTCCTAATATCGCTATTAGTAAAAAGAAAATTATTATGGTTTTTAGTATTTTTTTCATATTTAATATCATTCCTTCCTTGCCTTTGCTTTATTTTTCTGCATATAGCATAAATTTTAATAAAAAATCATTTTGCAAGTTTCTTAACATGATTTTAAATTTTAAATTTTTTGCAAAGTTTCTTTT
>CAJMRU010000134.1 GCA_905215845.1 uncultured bacterium | reverse complement strand
AAACTATGAATTTAGTTTCACAAATATGTTTTTTATTTATATTTATTAAAAATTATACTCTTGCAACTCCACCAATAACTTTGTTTTCTGCTGCATCTGGTAATATTTTAGAACCTCCTGCTAGAACTATTTTATCTCCTTTTTCTAACATAGAAGTTTTTTCTAATTCAGCAATTCCTTTTTGAATTGTATCTTCTATTGTTTTTCCTTCTTTAACTAAGATTGGAGTTACATTCCATGCAACTGATAATTGATAGAAAGTTGATTCATTATCTGTTATTGCAAATATTGGACATCCAGGTCCCATACCAGCAATGTATCTAACTGAGTCTCCTTTATGTGTATATGCAACTATTGCATCTGCTTTTACTTGTTCAGCTGTTACACATGTTGTATATGCTATATTTCTTTCTAAATCTTCTGAATCTATTTTTTTGAAGTCTTTTTTATTAAATCTTTTCCAATAGTTTACTGTTCCTTCAATTGCTTTAGATATTTTTACCATTGTTTTAACACATTCTACTGGATATTTTCCCATTGCACATTCTCCTGAAAGCATTATACAACTTGTTACATCATATACTGCATTTGCAACGTCACTTACTTCTGCTCTTGTTGGTCTTGGGCTTGATGTCATTGATTCTAACATTTGTGTTGCTGTTACAACTGGTTTACCAACTTGATTACATCTTTTAATGAAATGTTTTTGAACGATTGGAACTTGTTCCATTGGTATTTCAACACCCATATCTCCACGAGCTACCATTATTCCATCTGATAATTCTAATATTTCTTCAAAATTATCTATACCTTCTTGGCTTTCTATTTTTGATATTATTTTTACGTGTTCTCCACCATTTTTATTTAATAATTCTCTTATAGCTTCAACATCTGATGCTCTTCTTACAAATGATGCAGCTATAAAATCAAATCCTGCTTTTACTCCATTTGTTATATCTTCTATGTCTTTTGGTGCTAATGCTGGTAAGTTTAATTTTAAACCTGGAACATTCATTGTTTTTCTGCTTCCTAATTTAGCAGTATTTAAAGCTTTACATTTTATGTCTTTTCCTTCTACTGAAACAACTTCAAATTCTATTGCTCCATCATCAACTAATATTTTAGCTCCTGGTTTTACATCTTTATATAAATCTTTATAAGTAATTGTTGTTTTTGTATTATTTCCGATTATATCATCATGAATAAATGTGAATTCTTGCCCTTCTTCTATTGTTACTTTTTCGTCTCCACTCTCTAATTTTCCAGTTCTTATTTCTGGTCCTTTTGTATCTAATAATAAAGCAACTGGTTTATTTAATTTTTCTCTTACTCTTTTTATTGTTGCTATTTTTTCAGCATTTTCTTCGTATCCACCATGTGAAAAGTTAATTCTTGCTACATTTAACCCTGCTTCTACTAATTTTGTAAACATTTCTTCACTTTCACTTGCTGGCCCTATTGTTCCTATTATGTTTGTTTTTCTTAAAACTTCTTTCATTTTTATTCCTCCCTTTCAAAACCGATTTTCATTATATCACAAAATAGTACTATAATTCAATATTTTTTTCAAATTTTGTATTTATTTCCGGTTTTAACTAAAAATTAAAAAACTAGTCAAATATATTAAATGCTGTATAATAATATAAAAAGACTACTTTTTAATATAAAGCTTTTTATATTATCAAGTAATCTTTATTTTATTGTATAGGAAAAATCAACTTTTATCTTGACATTATATAAGATTTTTTCCGTATCTAACAAGCAAACGTGACCTTTAAAAAGACCCGCGATAGCTTTACTAGTGTAGCTTCGCTACTTTTCTTATTTTGATTAACCTATTAATACAATTCGATTATTGAATGTAAAACTTTTCCATCCTCACTTTGAATTACTACTACATTTTTACCTTCAACATTAGAATATTTTCCCACAACTTTTTCACCTAATTTAGTTTCTTTTTTATACATTATCCTAACATTATCAAAAGGTCTTTCTTCGTAAATATCTTTAGGAAGAGCTTCATATGCAATATCTAAATAATATAAATTATGCATATGACCTATTACATCTATATCTCTTCTCTGAACTTGATATATTATTTTATTTTCAAAATTTTCTGGAATATTCATTTTTGTAATTTCTTCATTTTCAAAAACTGATTTATCACTTTCAGATTGGTATTTTTCTGCCATTTCAGAATCTACCCTAGAAATTTTTCCCGTTTTACTATTTACTAATAACCATTTTGATGTTGCTATTGCGCATAAGTTCATTTGCTCATCATATACTTCAAAATCACGATATGCATAAAATTTTTCTATTTTTCTTGACCATGTATGTATATCTAATTCTTGTCCATATTTAGGTCTTTTTAAAACTTTTACCTTCCAATCTAGCAATAACCAATTCAAGTTTGTTTGTTTCGTAGTATTTACCCCATAGCCTACACTATCAGAGTGATATGCTGCAATATTTTCTAGATATTCTAGTATTGCAATATTGCTTACTTCTTCACCTTTCCATACATCTTTTAATCCTATTTTAAATTTTTCTTTATATATCATTTTATATTGCGCCTCTTTTTCTATTATGTTTTTTCTTCTAAATTAAGATAATTATTTGTGAGAAAATTGCATATAATTTTATTATAAGTAATTTCATTTTTTAATAATCTTTAATAATAATTTATTTTCGTATTATGTTATAAAATTGAAAATCATCTATTTTTCATGCAATAATAATTAATATCCCGGTTTCTTTAATAATTTAAACATATTTTTTTTGTATTCTTCTACTCCTGGTTGATTAAATGGATTTACTCCAAGTATCATTCCTGATACACTACATGCTTTCTCAAAGAAATATATTAATTCTCCTATGTTTTCTTCATCTAATTTTTCTAATTCTATAACTATATTAGGTACATCTCCTGATACATGTGCTTTTATAGTACCCTCCATAGCTTTTTTATTTACATAGTCTAATCCTTTTCCAGCTAAATAATTTAATCCATCTAAATTATCTTCATCTACATTTATTGTTATATCTGAATTTGGATTTTTTATTGATATAACTGTTTCAAACAAGTTTCTTCTACCTTCTTGTATATATTGTCCCATTGAATGTAAATCTGTTGTAAAATCAACTCCTGCTGGAAATATTCCTTTTTGCTCTTTTCCTTCACTTTCGCCATATAATTGTTTCCACCATTCTGTAAAATAGTGCATTTTAGGTTCATAATTTACTAATATTTCTATATTTTTATATAGTTTATTTAAAATATTTCTAGCAACTGCATATTGATAACATTCATTATATTTCAAGTTTGAGTCATTATATCTTTCTTGTGCTATCCTTGCACCTTCCATCAACTTATCTATATCTATCCCCGCTGTTGCAATTGGTAATAATCCTACTGCTGTTAATACTGAATATCTTCCCCCTATATTATCAGGAACAACAAATTGTTCATATCCCTCATTATCAGCTAATGTCTTTAATGCTCCTTTTTGTTTATCTGTCGTTGCATATATTCTGCTTCTAGCTTCTTCTATTCCATATTTATTTTCTAATATTTCTCTAAAAATTCTAAAAGCAACTGCTGGCTCTGTTGTTGTTCCCGATTTTGAAATTACATTTACTGAAAAATCTTTATCTCCAATATATTCTATCAATTCGTTTATATAATTAGAACTTAAATTATTTCCCACATATAATACTTGAGGATATTTTCTTTGCTTGTTTGGTAACATATTATAAAAAGAACTTGTTAAAGCCTCAATAACTGCTCTAGCTCCTAAATAAGACCCCCCTATTCCTATTACTACCAATATATCTGATTCTTTTTTTATCTTCTTTGCTGCTTTTTTTATTCTATCAAATTCTTTTTTATCATAATTAGTTGGTAATTCAAGCCATCCCACAAAATCATTTTCATCATTTGCTCTTCTATGTAAATCTTTATGTATATTTTCAACTTGTGCTTTATACTCTAAAATACTTTTTTGACTAATACCTGTTTCTTTCAAATTTAATTTAATATTCATCCTTTGCATACCTCTTTTCTACTTTA
>CAJMRU010000133.1 GCA_905215845.1 uncultured bacterium | reverse complement strand
ACTAACTAAATAAAATTTTATATAATTTTCAATACACAAAAAATATGTTTGTATAAAAAAACTATTCACTTTCAGTTAATATTAATGTATAATATATAAGATACAAGGAGAGTGAAACAGATGATAAGAAAAGATGAAAACCCAGACTATCTTAATTCTTTTTTAGATTATAGTGCTACTATTTTAAATAAGTCACCTAATAGCATTAAAGAATATAACTATGACTTAATGATGTTTTTAAGGTTCATAAAAATCCATTATAATATGACAACTGAAAGTGATTTTTCAAAAATTGAAATTAAAGACATTCCTATTGAAGTAATCAAAAAGATTACCTTAGAAGATATACATTCATTTTTAAGTTATATGGCCATTGAATTGCGTAGTAAAGCTGCAACTAGAGCAAGAAAATGTTCTACTATAAGGATATTTTTCAATTACTTAAGCCAAAAAGCAAATTTAATAGAAATAAATCCTGCCCAAAACTTGGAAACTCCAAAATCTGATAAACGCTTACCTAAATATTTAAACTTAGACCAAAGTAAAAAACTTTTAGAAGTTACAGCAAATGAAGATAACAGGAATTTTCAAAGAGATTATGCTATTATTACTTTATTTTTAAATTGTGGCTTGCGTTTATCTGAATTAGTAAATATAAATATAAAAGATATTGATTTTAGTGAAGCTAGATTATCAGTTATAGGTAAAGGAAATAAAGAGCGAACTATATACTTAAATAAAGCTTGTTTAAAAGCTATTCACGAATATTTAGAAGTTCGCCCAAAAGAAGGTGTGAAAGTTGATAAGCACAACTCACATAAAGCCTTATTCTTAAGCGAAAGACGAGAAAGAATTAGTAGAAGAACAGTTCAATATATTGTTGATAAAGAATTAAAAGTTGCAGGTTTTGATACTTCCAAGTTTTCCGTTCATAAGTTAAGACATACAGCAGCTACATTAATGTATCAATATGGTAATGTTGATATTAGGGCTTTGCAAGTATTATTAGGACATGAAAGTATTTCTACAACTGAAATATATACTCATGTTGATAATTCGCAAGTTAGAAATGCGGTTGAAAGTAATCCTCTTTCTGACATTTAATATATTTTATATTGATAATTATATTTATTTTTAATCAGAAGAGGTTTTCAGTATATAATCTCTATTTTGAAAATATACTTGAAATTCTTTGACTATAAAAATTAGAATTCAAAATAATAGAGTTATTTACATATAACTTAAAATAGATTATTTACTTGCCTGACATAAAAAAGATATTATTCAAAATCAAAATATTTGAATAATATCTTTTTTATTGTATATCAAAAATTATATTTTATCTTACTTTCATTAATATCTTTCTTATTCTTCACCTTTTATATTATCTTCAACTTCTTTATTGTTTTTAAGGTGTATATCATGTACTTTCATGTAATATGGCTGAATGTCTAAAAAGCTATCCATATAAACGATATTTCCATTTACATCTTGTGTTTTTAAATTTGGGAAAGTTTTTATCATTTTTTTGTCTCCCCAGAATTCATATATAAAATCTGCTAGTTTAGGATTTTTATTATATATTTCATCATATCTTTTTGATATAAACTCTTTATTTGGTACATTTATATTATTTTTCTCTATCATTCTTACTTTAAAAAACTCTATCGCAAATCCTGTTGCCACACAGTCTAATAATAGTAATACTGTAACAGTAATTATAAAAGCCTTTAAGGATTTATATGTTTTAAATTTACTTTTTACCCAATTAATTAATTTATCGACTTTAGGATTTAAAGATGCAATTAAGTAGATTGCAAGGAATCCCCAAAATACTGAAAATAATATGCATATCCTTCCATTAATATTAAATGGCATATTTGAATAATCCCACCATTTTACTCCTAAAATTAACTCCCCAAATAAACTAACTAAATATTCTGTAATAGAGCCAACTATAAACCCTCCAATAAATAATGCATTATATTTTTTAGGGAATTTGTGAAGGAATATAATCATTACTACTGCCCCTAATCCATATATTCCACAAAAAGGTCCATATAAAAAGCTTTGCCTACTTTCCCAAACTCCTTTTGTTATCATCCCATATACTGTTTCTATTATATATCCAGCTACACTATATATAATAAAATATGCTAAAATTCTCCATACGCTTATGCCATTTATTGTTAATGCTTTTCTTTTAGCATTGTTTTTTTCTTTTTTCTTTTTTTCTGTGCTTTTTTCATTTATTATTTCTGCATTTTCTTCCATATTTATTAATCCTCCTTATCACGAATAAAATTCTAACATATTTGAATTTTATATTCAATAGAAAGATTAACAATTTTTAATAAATAGGGATTTTTAATTTCATTCCTTCAATTAAATCACTTTTTTCTAAATTATTCATCTTTTTTATTTCAAAAATAACATCTCTTATGTCTTTATTTTCAAAATATTTATTTTTCTCTATTTCACTCTTTGCAATGCTCCATAAAGATTCTCCGTTAAGTACAATTTCTGTTTTATAGTTTTCATCACTATTTGAATAAGATTTATTGATACATACAATTAGCATAACACTTATTGATATTAATAATATAACTATCATTCTAAAAAATTTTGTTTTATTTACTATTTTCATATTTGCTCCTCCTTATTAAAAGAATATATGTTCGTTTTATTGGATTATATACGAACATATATTCTTTGTCAAGGATTTTTACGAAAAAATGTTTTCTTTTTTGGTTTTTCTTTTAATTTCAAATAAAATCTTAAATCAATTAGTAATTTCTGCTCATTCTTAAATAGAAAAATTGATTTCTCTTTTCTCTTACAAAAATAAGCATTTACAAAATACTTTTTGTTTTATCATCTTCTTATATTATATATATTCAATGAATTTTTCATTATTTTTAAATTAAGATAGGACTAATTTGCTCATTGTTAATAGCATGCTCTAAGGTTTTTATAATATATTCCTCATCAAAAACTATTGAACGAGGTTTTGTTATTGGATTATCTTGCCTAAATGGTACAAAATAATAATTTTTTCTATTTAATAATCTTCCTATATTTTCAGCATTTCCACTTAATCCATTATTGGTTGATGGAGCTATTACAAGTGGTCTATTGTTTCTTAAATGTGATTTTGCTGCCATTGTAGCAGGTGTGTCAATAATATCATATGATAATTTGGCCATTGTATTACCTGAACAAGGTGCTATTATCATAATATCAGTCATATTTTTCGGACCTATCGGCTCTGCATCTGTAATTGAATGTATTATGCTATTTCCAGTTATGTTTTCTATTTTTTCAATAAAGTCTTTTGCTTTTCCAAATTTAGTGTCTAAGTTATAACTGTTAAAAGACATTATTGGAATTACTTTTGCTCCTGATTTCACTAATAATTTCATTTTAGGAATTACTTTGCTGAAAGTACAAAAAGAACCTGTAAAAACAAATCCTATTTTTACTCCTTCAAAACTCAATTTTATTTCTTACCTCCTTATTAAATTATTTAGGTTTTAAAATGGTTTTACCTATAACCTTCTCATATATATTATGTTAATTTAAAAATATAGTTTAAATTTCTAATTAAAATTTAAAAATACTCCTAACTTGCTTTTTGGCAGTTTTCATGATACACTGTTTACATATTGAGAGGTAAATGCCTATTTAAAATAATCTCCTTTTAAAAGGGGTTGACATATAAAACAAATAACTTCAAAAAAATATTAATATGGAGGAGAAAAATGAAAGAGTACAAAGATTTAAGTGCCCCAAAATATGAGCAAATTAGAGAATTTGAAAAAATGCCACGGAAGCTTTTATTAGGCACAAGCACAATGCTAAAACGTGAACTACAAAAAATAGGAATAGAAATCGAATCTGTACCTGACGATAAAAAGCCTAATTTAGAAGAACAAAAACGCTTAGATGCAGAAATCTTTTCTAAACATATTAATCACAATGATAAGAACTAACGTTATATGGTGTATTTAGATAGTCTGCTAATTACTCATATTAAAGGAACTCTGTTTGAATTATCCCACAATAGTGGTGTTCAGGTTAGAGTTCCTTTTAACTTCCATTTTTTTGGTATCATTT
>CAJMRU010000132.1 GCA_905215845.1 uncultured bacterium | reverse complement strand
AATAATTATGTTCTTGTATATAAGTTAAAACTTTTGATATATATTCTAAATCAATCTTAGGCCACTCTAAACCATAATTTTTTAAAATAGAATTAGTTTGCTCATTATGTAATACAAGCTCATTAGAGTTATTAATATTTTTTAAGTAAGCAGTAATTCCAAAATAATTAGAATTTGAATTAGATATTACTTCATTAAACCCCTTAAGAGAAACACACTTTAGAGGAATATCTAATTTTCTTAAAATATTAACTAAATTAATGCAATTAATATAATTGTCATTGAATAAATGATAAATATTTAAGTTATAATCCTGGTTTTTTAATAAGCTAACTATAAATTTTGCACAATAATCCACAGGAGTAAATTCAAAATTAAACTTTGACAAAACTTCAGGAAAAACTTGCAAATCTACAAAAGCTTTAAGTCTATTTAAAAAAGCATTATCTTTGAAGTTTTCTTGAAATTCACCATCAGAGTATCTATTAGTAATAGTACCAACTCTATAAATACTAGCAGTTATATTTTCATTTTTGCAAGATTCAATAATTAATTTTTCTGCCTCGAATTTACTTCTAACATAAACATTGTCCTTAAACATTTGACCAATGTATAAATTATTTTCATAAAAATCAGTAGAAGGAGTATGTACTAATCCAAAACCTGATACAGACATAGTAGAAACATAATGGAAAGGAATATTAAATTTCTTACAAAAACTTAAAATTTCTTTTGTAGAATTTACATTAGTTTTATTAAACAATTCATAATCACCATAATGTTTTACTAAAGCTGCTGTATCTATTACACAATCTGAGTTATTTCCAAGTTCATTATATAAATTTTTATCTAAACCAAAAGATTCATCTAAAATATTACCATCTATAACTTTTATTCTGTCCCAATATTTATTTAAATTCATATTAGGAAAGTAAAAAGCAAATTTATTTTTTAATCTACTAATTGGATTAACATTATCTTTTTTTCTAATAACACAATTAATATTACTACTTGTATCAACTAATAATTCATATAAAATATGTATTCCTAAAAAACCAGTAGCTCCAAATAAAGTAATATTTTTAAAATTGCTAATTTTATTTGTATTTACTTTTCTAATTTCATCTATATTAGGCATTGTAGTAAAGAAAGAAGAAATATCTTCACTACAATTATCTAATAGAAAATCAGATAAATTTCTAATAGTTTTTTGTTCATAAAAATATTGAGTATTTATATTAATTCCCTTTGAATACAAGATAGATTGTAATTTTATTAAAGTAAGAGAATCAATATAATAATCAAAAATATTTTCAGTAACACCTATCTTATTATCTAATCCTAAAACAATAGAAAAAATTTCCTGTAAAGTTTTTTCAAGCTCATTTTTAGGAGCAATATAATCTTTTGGGCCATTTTTAGGTAAAGGTAAAGCTGATTTATCTACTTTTCCATTTATAGTCAAAGGAATTGCATCTAATCTAGTAAAATGATTAGGAATCATATAACTTGGAAGAGTTTTAGATAAATAAATATCTAAATTAGGAATCTCGCAATCTGATACATAATATGCAGAAAGAAGACTATGAGCATTTATATTACTTACTATAACACAAGCATCTTTTATTAATTTATGAGAAAGTAATGTTGATTGAATTTCTCCTAATTCAATTCTATATCCATTTAAATTTACTTGAAAATCTGACCTTCCCAAATACTCCATAATCCCATTTTTATATAAAATTGCTAAATCACCAGTTTTATATAATTTCTTTCCCTTTTCAAAAGGACTATTAATAAAACTTTCAGCAGTTTTTTTGGCATTTGTATAACCCAAAGAAAGCGAGTCGCCAGAAATATATATTTCTCCAGCTTTTCCTAGTGGAAGTAATTCTAAATCTTTATTAAGAATAAGAATTTTTGTATTATTAATAGGTTTTCCAATAGGTACAGTAGTATAATTATCACTTGGATTATATTCATAAATCATACAACCAACAGTTGCCTCAGTAGGACCATATTCATTGTAAATATGTATTTTATGATTGAACAATGAAGAAATTCTTTCACAAGCTTTTGTGGTTAAAGCATCACCACCTAAAATAAATTTAGATATAACACTATCACTTAAATCTAAATCTTGCAATAAGCTAAAATGAGCAGGTGTTAATTTAACTATTTGAACTTTTTTCTCTTCAATTAAATCCTTAAATAGTAATTGGATATTATCATTTTTATAAATATATATACAATTACCTGAACATAGTGGTGTATATATAGAAGTTACTGTCAAGTCAAAGGCAATAGAAGAAAATAAAGGAAAATTAGTTTCTTCATTATTCACATAAGTATCAATTGCCCAAGAAATATAATTACTCAAGCTTTTATGTGATATTTTAACCCCCTTAGGCTTTCCAGTAGAACCAGAAGTGTAAATCATATAACTTAAATCATTTTCTTTTAAATTAATATCAATATTAGGCTCAGAACATTTTTTAGAAAAATTATTTAAATCAATATTAAATATATTTTTTGAAGTAATATCCTCAAAAAAATGTTTATGAGTAAGTATTAACTTTGAATTACTATTTTCTATAATGTAATTAACCCTATCAACAGGATATTTTATATCAATAGGAATATAGCAAACTCCTAATTTTTGAGTAGCAATAATTGAAGCAATAAACTCAATGGAATTTTCAAAAGCTAAACAAATTGTATCCCCATGCTTAACAGAATGATTTTTTAAGAAATAAGCAATATTATTAGCAATATTATTTAATTCTTCATATGTAACACATTTTTCCTTAGAAGAAACTGCAAGTTTTTTAGGATTATTTTGTAATTGTTTTTCAAACATATCATAAACAGAAATAAAATTAGTATTTGTTTCTGTTTTGTTATAATCATTAAAGATAAAACTTTCTTCTTCGGGTGAAATAATTTTAATATCAGAAATTTTTTGATTAGGATTTGAAATCATTTGCTCAAAAATATTAAATAATCTTTTATGAAGTAAATCAATATCCTCAATATCAAAAATATCTTTTTTAAAATCATAAAACACATTAATAAGACCAGTATTATCCATATCATAAATATGAATATCTAAATTATTTACAATACAATTATTAAACATCCATTTAGTAGAATATGAAATGTCAGAAATTTTCTTATTATCTCTTGCATTTTGATAAGAAAGAGACACATCAAAAAGATTTTTAGAGACATTAAATTTCTTTCTAATTGAATTAAGTAACAAGTCATAAGGATATTTTTGATGTCTAAAAATTGAAAATTCTTGCTTTGAAACCATATTAAAAAAATCCAAACAATTCATATTGTCATCTATATTTAAAGAAAATGGAACAGTACTAATAAACATACCTGTAGTGTGTTTTTCTTTATAATTACATCTATTAAGGACAGGAGTTCCTACAGTAGAAAAATTACTATTGTTAATTTTAGCCAAATAAATACTTAAAGCAGACATAAAAAGCACAAATAAAGAGAGTTTATGCTCATCACAAAAACTTTTAATTTTCTTTGAAACTTGTTCGGAAAAAGTTACTTTTTTTCGTAAAGCATCATAAGAATTAGAAGACTTTTCACTTAGGTAAGAGAATTTCAAATCTTTAAATTGTTCTTCCCAAAATATTTTAGATTTTTCACATTTTGGACTAACTAAATATTTTTGTTCATCATTAATAAAATCAATATAAGAACATTGATTATCTTCAATATCAATAGATTCATCTTTTAATAATGAAGAATAGAAAGAAATAATTTGGTCAATTAAAATACTCATTGTCCATGCATCTGAAATAATGTGATGCAAATTAGCAATGAAGCCACCTGTACCATCTGGATTTTTAAATATTACAAATTGATATAAATCACTGTTTAATAAAGTGAAATGTTTAGAAATAATATCATTTTCAAGGTCATTCAAAGAATAGTTATCTGATAAAATAACCTTTTTTATTCTAATATAAGAATAATCTTTAATAATTTGTTTTATAGCACGACCAGAGCCAAATAAATTAATTCTAAGAGAATCATTTTTTTTAATAAATAGATTAATGGCTTGTTCTAATATATCAACATCTATTTTTT
>CAJMRU010000131.1 GCA_905215845.1 uncultured bacterium | reverse complement strand
AACCTTAAAACTCTGTCGGGCAGATGCTCTATTTTCTTTTTCTTCTTTTTTTATATTATTATAGTATTCCTGTAATCTGCCCTGTAACTTTTCTATTTCCTTGTTTTTTTCCCCTATTTGTTTTAAATTTTCTATTATATTACTTCTTCTATTGTCATCTACATCAAATATTATAAGTTCAGCTATTTCTTTCTCATCAAAATCTTTTGCTAATCCAATTAAATTTTCTATCTGTTTTTCCTTATCAATATTATTACGAAATTTAAAATTGCCAAATAAACTCTTATTACTTTCTTCATATATTTTCTTTTTCTGATTAAATATATCCTTTAAATTATGTATTCCTTTTGTATTACAAGCTGGACACGTTGTTTCATGATCATCTATAGAATTAATTAATGCTTGATATGCTTGATCCATATATACATTTTTTAATGCTTCTATTTCTTCCTTAAGATTAGCTATTTCATTTATTGCTTTATAATTATCAAAAAAATCCTTTTTTATTTCTTCATATAATATATTGCTAGCATATTCTAATTTGTTTTTTTCTAAAGTGACTTCTTTTATTTCTTTTAATTTTTGAATATTCGCTAATTCATTACTTACTTTTTTTGACTTAGGTTGACTATTATAGTCATATTTTTTCAATATTCCTTCTACATCATTGTTTTGCTTTAATTGTTCTATCTCATTTTTTAATTTTGTTATAGTTTGTATTCTAGCGCCTATAACAACTTCCTTTTTATTTTTTAAAAAACTATCTTTTGTATCTTCATAATCTAAATAATCATATTCCTGATACTTATTTTTCAAGTATTTATATATTGAACTTTTTCCTATACCATTATATCCAAAAATAATTTTAGAATTTCTATCTAATTCAATATTAAAACTATCATCGAATTTAATATAATCAATATTTTGAAAATCATCTTTATTAAACATATATATACCCCCTTTATGATTATAACTTTTTAAAATTGCATAATTTGTCGAAACTTGTCATTTACTATCAAAAAAAGCAAAATAAATATGTAATTAATTTCACACAATTATTTTGCTTTTGTTTTTTTAATTTACATTATCATCTATAATTATTTCTACTTTATTTACTTTTTTATATTTTTTATTTTGCTCCATTTTTGAATTAAATAATTAATAAATGCAGAACAAGAAATTAACATATATTTAGCATCTTCTGATGGTGCATTTGTAAAATCAATGCCTCCATGTCTTATTCCATCTTCATCAGAAGTATATCCATACAATGATAAAAAAGCCTTTTCCATTGCTTGGTGAATATGGACATTGTTTTCCTTTAATTTTTTCAGTGTATTTCCTAATGTAGCATTTTTTCCAGTCAATCCAGTTATTATGCAACACATAGATTCTACTGCGCTAATTGATTCTTTAATAGAGTTTTCATAGTCTGGTTTTCTTCTATCTGCAAACAATCCTAATGCTTTATCTAAATGAATTCTAACAGAATCAAAATTAATATTCATAGCCTCTTTAACTGTTAAAAGTTCTGATTTATTTGTAATTGGTATAACTTTTTTATCAAATATTCTATATGCTGAAACTTCATCTTCCAAAATATGATTAAATACCTCTTTCATTTTTATTGCCTTATCTTCATCACAAATTGCTAAATATCTTTCAATAAAATCGAAAATAGTATACCACTCTTTTGAATTAATAATTTGATTTTCAAGTTTTTTAGCATTTTCTTCTTTGTAAATTCTATTTTCTGGATATCTATATGTAATTCCCATTTCTATCATCATGTCTTCTATTCCAGTTGTTGCTTGATCCATTAAATCATAAATATAATACTCTTCTTTATAAAAAGCTGCATATATTTTTCTCTTTAATATTTCACTTACAGTTTCTAATTCAATACCTTTATTATTGTATCCATTTCTTTGTGAAAAAACTGCTACTTAATCATCTCCTTTTTTAATTAAAAGCAAAATAATTCTGTAATTTTGTTATTTTGCTTCTCTTTTGTTATATATATTAATATTGGTCATTACCTTTAATTTCTGTTCCATCATCTAAAATTTTAACTATTTGGCTAAAATCTTTTGCACCTGTATGTGCATAGTAACTTCCACCATCAATATAACATGACTCACATTTACAAGTTACTAAATCATGTTCACTTTTTGATTCAATTATATCTACACATATTAAACATTTAATTTTCATTATAATAGTCTCTTATGTCCTTTTCTATGTTATTCATTTTTATATTCTTCACTATCTTCAGCAACTTTTAAGCATTCACCTTCATTTTCACCTTCATTTATTTCATATTTTATTTCTTTATTTTTTTAAATGTTCTCTTAATTCGTCATCACATGCATAAATATATAATCCGTTTACTCCTAGTGTCATAAGAACTCTAACTTCATGTTTTAAAAGTTTTTCTCCAACTTTCTTTTAAGTGCCATCAGATAATGTTCTATTTCTGGTAGTTTTTTCATTATAACTTTCATTTGTATCAAAAACTATATGACCATTTCTGTACTTTACAGATGGTCCAAGAATTACTCCTGAGTAATTCAAGTCAAACCCTTGAATTGTAAATGTTAAACCGACTTCTTTAATTGTTTGTGGTTGTTCGGCCCATGAAAATTTTTTTATTTCTCTTTTTTGCTTTCTATCTAAATCTTGCTCTAATTCTCTATTCCATGGTTTATGCCATTTTCCTATTTTTACTTCCCAATATTTAAAATCCTTTTTTGATTTTTTATTTGAATTATATGGCCAATCATAAGTTGCAATTAATCTCGACAATTTCGTTTCATCCTTTAATGACTTTTTTAGAATTTGTTCCTCTAATTCTTCTGGTGTATCAAAAATTTTTATCTCATAATCCCCTAAGTTATCCGGTAATTTTCTTATAATTCCTTCTTTAGTAAATGAATTTATCCATTCTATGACATCTTCATTTGCATTCATTCGTAATTGATTTTCTAAATTTAATATAATTTTCATTCTTAATTGCTATATTTTTATATTTTTCTAATAATTCATTTTTCCAATATTGCTCTGTAGTTAAAATCTGATCTTCATCAAACATTACTACTACAACTCTGGCTCTTTTTAATATGTCCTCTAATTGGTTATTGCCCCTATAAGATTGTTTACCCTGTGTTAATAGAAGGTGTGCTTCATCTACAAAAACAACATCCACTGGATTATCCACAGAATACTTATTTATAAAAGATGTTGGTTTATATACTACTTGTCCATATTTATCAGTTAATCCTAATTTATCAGCAATTTGATTATATACTGTAATTTGTTCATCATGGTTTACAAGTAAAAAACAATTTGAAGTTTCATCAGTCAAATTTTCATTATTATTTTTTGCTTCCTCATATCTACAGAATAATTCATAAAAAGTACTACTATTCAAAACTGTTTTTCCGGTTTCTGCTTCCCCTTCAATAAAAATTAATTGACCTCTTTCATCGTTTTTTAATGCTTTAATCACTTTTTCTATAATCAATTCTTTAGCCTTTTGTTGTTCCTCTGTAAGTTTATGCAATGGTGATGCTTTAAAAATAGCAGAAACCTTTATAGTTGTTTCTAATGGAAATATTTCTTTATTGTCTTTTCTAAGCTTTCTCCATATCTTTGTAAAAATATAGTTTAACTCTTCTATTGGATAATAACTGCTTTGTGGATTACTTCTTCCATTATGGACTTTTATTATACTTTCAACACTCATTAAATAATGAATCAATCTATTTTCTATATCTAGTGTCATTTACTTATTAAAATGTTCATAACCTATAATATATAAATTAGCTTTTCCATCTGATAAATTATTTTGTCATTCATCTTCTGCTGTCATTTTACTATAATGCTGCTTAGTTCTTTGAAAAATATTGTTAGATTCACCCACATATACTTCATAATCATCTTTATTTTTCCAGTTATGTATATATACTATAGGAAAGTTTAATATAATATCTTTAAGTTTTTCATCATTTGAATTTGAAATTTTCTTTTCAAACTCTTTTAATGAGCTTATATTGTCTTGTAATTTTTCAACAATTGGTTCTGCTACTCTCATAGTTACATTCTTCTTTTTTCATATATTTTTATTA
>CAJMRU010000130.1 GCA_905215845.1 uncultured bacterium | reverse complement strand
ATAAGATAAATATTAAATATTTATATAAAATTATATTATGTGGGAGAGCGAAGCTCGTTAGAACCAAAGGAGGAAAAAAATGAAAATGACAAAAAGATATGCAGAAAGTGCAAAATTAGTTGACAAAACTAAATTATATGATGTTAAAGAAGCATTAGACATCATGGAAAAAATGCCAAAAACAAAATTTGATCAAACAGTTGAATTACATGTTAAATTAGGTGTAGATTCAAAACATGCTGATCAACAAGTAAGAGGAACAGTTGTATTACCAAATGGAACAGGTAAAACACAAAAAGTTTTAGTATTTGCTAAAGGACCAAAAGCAGAAGAAGCAGAAAAAGCTGGAGCTGACTATGTTGGTGCTGAAGAATTAATACCAAAAATCCAAAATGATAACTGGTTTGATTATGATGTAGTAGTAGCAACACCAGACATGATGGGTGTAGTAGGTAGATTAGGTAAAGTATTAGGGCCAAAAGGATTAATGCCAAACCCTAAATCAGGAACAGTTACAATGGATGTAACAAAAGCTATAAATGAAATTAAATCTGGTAAAGTAGAATATAGATTAGACAAAACTAATATTATTCACTTAGGATTTGGAAAATTATCATTTGGAACTGATAAATTAGCAGAAAACTATGATACAATAATGAATGCTATCATAAAAGCTAAACCAGCAGCAGCAAAAGGTCAATATATTAAAAGTGTAGCAATAGCTACAACAATGGGACCAAGCTTATTTATAGACCAAAAATAATAAATAAAAATATATATTAGCCAAAGACAGTAGGCAATAAGAAGTCCTACCGAGGTAAAGTATAAATAGTGTAATATTACGCACTCTTTGTATCCTCGGAAGGAATATAAAGAGTGTTATTTATTTACAGAAATGTAAATTGATAAATATGTTTTAACATAATCATAATGTAAAATTTATAGGAGGTGAAATAAATGGCAAGTGAAAAAATACTAAACCAAAAGAAAGAAGAAGTATCAAAATTAGCAGAACAAATGAAAGAAGCTAAATTAATACTTTTAGTAGATTACAGAGGAATTAATGTAACTGATGTAACAGAATTAAGAACAGATTTAAGAAAAGTAAATTCTAAATATGCAGTTATAAAAAATAATATAACAAGAAGAGCATTAGCAGAATGTGGACTTGAAGGATTAGATGAACAATTAGAAGGTCCAACAGCTGTTATAATGAGTGATGAAGATTATTTAGAACCATCAAAAATAATATACAATTTTAGTAAAAACAATGATTATTACAAAATTAAAGGTGGAGTAATTGAAGGTAAAGTAATGTCAGCTGAAGAAATCATAACTTTAGCAAAATTACCATCAAGAGAAACATTATTATCAATGCTTGCTGGAGCTTTACTTGGAAATATTTCAAAAGTTGCAGTTGCACTTGATCAAGTAAGAATTCAAAAAGAATCTGGAGCAGAAGTACCAGTAGAAACACCAGCAGAAGCTTAGTTAAAGTTTCAAATTAAAGTTATTATAAAATAAAAAGAGTAGTGAACTTAAATCACAAAAATAAATTTAGGAGGATTTTAAAA
This sequence comes from uncultured bacterium, assembly GCA_905215845.1. Taxonomy (GTDB): domain Bacteria; phylum Bacillota; class Clostridia; order TANB77; family CAG-508; genus CAG-269. The sequence goes on along the minus strand of CAJMRU010000130.1, from coordinate 2,582 downwards.
TGGAAAAAATAGAAAAATTAATTGAAGAAATAGACAACTTAACAGTTGTTGAATTAGCTGATTTAGTAAAAGCTATCGAAGAAAAATACGGAGTATCTGCAGTAGCAGCAGCTGCACCAGCAGCTGGAGCAGTAGCTGGAGGTGCTGCTGAAGAAAAATCTTCATTTGATGTTGTTTTAGCATCAGCTGGAGACCAAAAAATAAAAGTTATCAAAGTTGTTAGAGATGCAACAGGATTAGGATTAAAAGAAGCTAAAGAATTAGTTGATGGAGCTCCAAAAACAGTTAAAGAAGGAGTTTCTAAAGAAGAAGCTGAAGAATTAAAAGCTAAATTCTCAGAAGTTGGAGCTGTTATAGAATTAAAATAATTGAATAAAAGCTAGTATAAGGGCTGTCCAAAGATGTAGTAATATATTTTTGGAAGTCCTTTTTGCATTTCGTAAATGAGAATGTAAAACATCTAAAAATATCAAAGCGAATACATAAATAATTATAAAAGTATGGAAAAAAATAAAATAATAATATATAATAAAGCTATCAAAAAATAAATTAATGTGAGGTGATATAATGAAATATATAGGAATAGTAGTTGCAATGGATGAAGAAAGACAAGAGATATTAGAACAAATGAAAGATACAGAAATAAAGCAAATATATAATCTAAGATTTATAACAGGAACAATAGGAACACAAAAATGTGTACTAATAAAAAGTGGAGTTGGAAAAGTAAATGCAGCTAGAACGACACAAGTATTAATTAATAACTTTGATATTTCATTTGTTATAAATGTTGGTGCAGCAGGGGCAATAAATGCACTATTAAATATAGGTGATGTTGTTATTGCAAAAAATGTAGTACAGCATGATTTCGATATAACAGCATTTGGTCATAGTAAAGGATATATCACAGGAATTGGAAATATGATAGAATGTGATATGGGATTAGTATCTGCATTTGAAAATATGATTAAAGAATTACCAGAGAAAAATTATAGTATAAAAATGGGAATAGTAGCTTCAGGAGATATTTTCTGCACAGAAGTTGAAATGAAAAATAAAATCAATGCAAAATTTAATGCAGATGTAGTAGACATGGAATGTGCAGCAGTAGCGCAGGTATGTTATTTAGATGATATACCATTTATAAGTGTAAGATGTATATCAGATATTCCAAATGGAAAAAATGAAAATACATTTGATGAGAATTTAAAATTAGCATCTAAGAGATGTGCAAAAATTATATATGAATTTTTCAAATAAAATGAATTTAACAAAAGAAAATGCAACCTTAATAAAAACTACAACAGTATAATTTAGAATGTTTTAGGACATAATTTAATTAATATAAAGTTAATTTAATTATAAATTTTCAAAGGTTTATAGATAAATCCTTTAAAAATCTAAATAAATTATACAAGGAGAAAAGAAAATGGAAAGAAAAATAAGAGTAGCCCAATATGGTGCAGGAAAAATGAGTATATATACAATGAGATATGTATATGAAAAAGGTGGAGAAATAGTTGCAGCAATAGATATAAATCCAAATGTCATAGGAAAAGATATTGGAGAAGTAATGGGAAGTGAAAACAAAGGGGTAAAAGTTGAAGGAATAGAAAATGCAGAAAAAGTATTAAAAGAAACAAAACCTGATATTGTTATAGTTACAACAATGAGTTTAATAAAAGATGTTGAAGATGCATTGACATTATGTGCTAAGTTAGGAATAAATGCAATAACAACTTGTGAAGAAGCATTTTTTCCAGCAAATTCTAATCCACAAATAACAAATAAATTAGATGAAATAGCTAAAAAAACAAATTGCACAATAACAGGAAGTGGATATCAAGATATATATTGGGGACAATTAATATCAAGTATAGCAGGTTCTACACATAAAATTACAAAAATAAAAGGAAGTTCTAGTTATAATGTAGAAGATTATGGAATTGCATTAGCACAAGCACATGGAGCAGGACTTTCATTAGAAGAATTTGATAAGCAAGTTGCTTCTGTAGATAGAATTTCTGATGAAGAAAGAAATGAAATGATAAATAAAGGGGAATATTTACCATCATATATGTGGAATGTAAATGGTTGGTTATGTGCTAAATTAGGATTAACAGTAAAATCACAAACACAAAAAACAGTTCCACAAACTTATGAGAAAGATATAAAATCAGAGACATTAGGAATGGTTGTTAAAGCAGGAACAGCAACAGGAATGAGTGCAGTAGTTACTACTGAAACAGAAGAAGGAATAACTTTAGAAACTCAATGCATAGGAAAAGTTTATTCAGAAGAAGATTTCGACAAAAATGAATGGACAATTGAAGGAGAACCAAATACTACATTAATTATAAATAGACCATCAACAGTTGAACTAACATGTGCGTCTGTTGTAAATAGGATACCAGATGTTTTAAATTCAAAATCTGGTTATATTCCAACAGAAGAAATGGGAGAATTAAATTATAGAATAAAACCATTAAACGAATATGTTAAATAAAAAAAGTAGAGAAAACAAAAAGTTTCATAGTGTTTCTTATACAATAAAAAAATTATATGAAAAATCAAATATTTAA
>CAJMRU010000129.1 GCA_905215845.1 uncultured bacterium | reverse complement strand
TCTTTTCATATTTTTATAATATACAAAAATGTGAGAGGAGTTTATTTTTATGGATTATGAAAGTTTATATGCAAATAATTTGTTTATAGAAAAGACTTGAATAATAATTTAAATAGAGTTAATATCACAAACCAATAGGAGGTAATATTAGGATGAATATGTTAGAAACTATATTTGAAGCAAGGGAAGAAGAATTGGCTTTTATAGATGAAAGTTACTATTTTTATAAAAAATATTATTTTGCAGGTTTAAAAGATGGTATTAAGTTAAAAGAAGAAATTAAGTAAAAAGTAAAAAACAAGTATAAATTGAAAAATTTATGCTTGTTTTTTACTTAAAAGTGGTGACCTACAAAAGGTTACTCCATTTTTAAAGAGCACCCTGCTAAAAGCCACGCTTTTAGGCAGTTATCGGGAGATAAGAGGTCGCTCTGATCCTGCAAAATTACATTCATGTAATTTTGAAAATAAGTATGTGAAAAATTTGATTATCAGCAATAATTAAGATATAATGAGTTCAATTCAACTTTTTTATATACCATATAAAAAAGTTGAATTAAGAAATACAAAAATAATTAGATTGGAGATAAAAATGAGCGAAGAAGTTATTATACGTAAAGCTAGAAAAGAAGATTTTAGACAAGTACATGAATTAATTATGCAAGTTCATAACTTACATGTTAAAGAAAGAAGTGATATATATAAGGATATAGATCCATTATGTATAGAGAGTTTTATAGAAGAATTATCAAAAGATACTAATATATACTTAGTAGCAGTGGTAGAAAACAAGATAATAGGATTTTGTTTTTCTCAAATTAAAGAAATATCAAATAATGAAATTATGAAAGATAGAAAAATTTTACATATTGAAGATATTTGTGTTGATGAAAACAATAGGAAAAATGGTATAGGCAAAAAGTTATACAATAAAATGATGGAACTAGCTAAGGAAATAAATATTGACAGTATTGAATTAATGGTATGGGGATTTAATAAAAATGCTATAAAATTTTATGAAAGCTTAGGTATGAATATAAAAAATCTAAGATTTGAGCAAAAAGTAAAATAAAACTATGTCAATAGTTGGGGATTAGTAGGATACCCTAAAAATAATATTTTAACTTGTCACTTGTTCACCATTGAAATAGTCACAAGTTATTCATGAATTTTACATATGCACATCTCAATAGGTTTGTTAGAAAAACAAAAATAGAGCTTAATATTATTATAGGTACAGGACATAGTTTACCTGCATTAATATCAAACCGGTATATAAATGGAGGTTTAGATGAAATAAGTAATGGAATCGATATACAAAGTATAACAAAAGATATTAAGGAGGATTATGATGAACTTTAGAGGAGAAAAATTATTTGATGCATCTTTTGACAAATTTGCAAAGACCTATGATGATGTTAGACCAAGGTATCCTATCCAATTGTACAAAGATATTCAGAGATTTTGTGATATTTCATCTCAAACTAATATACTTGAGATAGGAACAGGAAGTGGAATTGCAACAGAAGAAATTGCAAAACTAAATCCGGAAATTATTACAGTAGAACCAGGAGAAAATTTGGTAGAAGTTGCAAAGCATAATTTATCAAAATATCACAATATTCAATTTATTTGTGATACATTTGAAAATTGTGATTTTAGGGAAAGTCAATTTGATATTATTTTATCAGCGACTACTTTTCATTGGTTAGAGAAGGAGAGTAAATACTATGATTGCTATAGATATTTAAAAGATAATGGCTTTTTGGTATTATTCTGGAATAGCTTTTGCCGTGAAAACTCGCAGATTATGAAAGAAATTGATGAAGTTTATGCTAGAAATTTATCTGAAACATATGAAAGAAAATCTGATGTTAACAGCGGTGTTTTAGATAAGGTAATAAAAAGAGAACAAGAATTAATTCAAAGTGAATATTTCTACATTTCAGCATTAAAGAGATATAAGACTGAATATCAATATAATGCTGATAGTTATGTAGCATTGTTAAATACTTATCCTAAAATTATAAAGTTGGAATCAGAGGTGCGAGATAAATTTTTAGCAGAAATAAAGGAAGTAATCGTAAAAAATGGAAACAGAATAACAATACCTATTTTAACAAGTTTATATATTTGCAGAAAAAGAGAGCAATTTACTAATGATTTAGGTTGCCCAAAAGCGAATTTATATTCTTCAGAAAAAATAGACATGAGCTTATAAGGAGGAATTTATTATGATTAAAGACTTTGAAGAACTGGTAACTTTGTCGAAAAAATTGGTATAGGATTTGTTATAACAAAAGTAGATGAAATAGATAAAGAGCTGTGTAAAATAGTTCTCTTTATCTATTTATTTTTTAAAAAAATTCCTCTAAATTGCAACATTTAACAAAAAAATTTAGATTTCTATTATTAAAAATACCCATTTTAAAAAAATTTAGTGTTCCTAATAATAGAATGTGGTTAAAAATGATTCTGAAAAAATATAAATATTAGAATTCATGAAGTGATTTTTAGACGAAAAGAAATTTATACATTTCTTTTTGCATAATATTTAGAGAGAAATATTATGAGGGAGTTAAAAAATGCAAATTACTTCTAATGAAATCGCAAATAACAAATATGTACAAATTTATCTAACCGAAGAAGAATTAAAAAAGAAAAGCACAAAAGAAGTAATAGAAAACTATAAAAAACAAAAATACAAAATAGGAGTATTTATAACTGGAAAAAAGAATTATCCCGAAGTTCTTAAGAAAATAGTTATGAAACAAGTGGAAGTAGAGCACAATGTATGCTAACATAGACCAAGAGCAATATCAGGCAAAAGGAGGAAAAATGACAGTCGCACGGATATTGTAGATTATCTAGAGACGAAGATAAGGAAAATTACTCAAGCATAGAGGAACAAAAAAGAATAATTAAAGAATATGCTTTTTCTCGTAATTGGACTATCAACGATAAAGAATTCTACATAGATGACAATGTTTCGGGATATACCTTTAATAGGCCTGAATTTACAAAGATGATGGAAAAAGTCAAAGGAGGAAAAATTGATGTAGTTATAGCAAAAGACTTATCAAGGATAGGAAGAAATAACGGAAAAGTTTTGGTGCTTATTGATGAATTCAAAGATATGCAAAAAAATATGATTTTAGTTTCAGAAATGGGAGGCACCTATGATGTACAAAATGATAGAGATGATACTATCGGAATTACAACATGGTTCAATGAAAGATATGTAAAAGATTGTTCAAGAAAAACAAGAGATCATATGTATTCAAAGCAAAAAGATGGAAGATTAATTATGGGAAATTACTATGGCTATGAAAAAATTTTCAAAGATAATATACCAATGCTATATGTTATTGAAGAATTAAAACCAGTTATTAAACTTATATTCAAATTATATGTTGAGGATGGAATGGGTTTTCAAAGAATTAGTCAAGAACTAAATACAAAATATAATTATCCTACACCATCTAAGTATTATAGAGAAAAACATTTTGAAAAAGGCAGAATATATAAGCATAAAGTTCAAGAAAAATGGACAAAAGATATGGTAAGTAATATTTTGAAAAACGAAGTATATACAGGAACCTTAATTACTCATAAAAAAAGAACTGTAAATATAAGAGGTAGGGTAGTAGAACTTCCAAAAGAGGAACATTTTATATTTAAAAATCATCATGAAACAATTATCTCAAATGAAATATTTGATTTAGCACAAGAAATAAGGACTAAAAAATCAAAACAAAATACTTCTGGAGCAAATACAAAAAGAGAATATTATTTTTCAGGAATGTGTATATGTAATGATTGTGGCTCTGGTATGTCAGGAATTATGATTAAGAGAAAAGTATCTGAAAAAGGTTATGATTGTTCAAAGTATAGACAATTTGGAACGAAAGCTTGTAATTGCCATGAAGTAAAAGAAAAAGATATTCTAATTCATTTAAAAGAGTTTTTAAAATTTACAAAACAGAAATATTTAGAAGAAATAAAAAATATAAAAATTGAAATAAAACAAGATAAAACAGAAAATAATGAATATAAATTGCAAAATAAATTAAATATTTTAAATGAAGAATATAAATTGTTAGTATCGCAAAAAATAAAAGAGATAGCAACTGCAAACAATGAAATGGCAAGAAAAATTATTGA
>CAJMRU010000128.1 GCA_905215845.1 uncultured bacterium | reverse complement strand
ATATTTATAAAAGAAATTCAAGAAGCTTTTCAAAATTCTTATATACAAGAATTTGGTGATTATGAAAAGATCATTCTTCCTACAGAAGATATTGAAGAATCCTTTCAAACGAATGGCTCAGAAGCATATATTGCTGAAATTGATGGGAAAAGAGTTGGTGGTACAATTATTGTTGTTGATGAAGAAACAGGATATAATTCACTGCATCTTTTATATGTAAAATTAGATTCACAAAATTCTGGTAATGGATATAAGATATGGCAAGCAATTGAAGAACTACATCCTGAGACTAAAATATGGGAAACACACACACCATATTATGATAAGAGAAATATTCATTTTTATATAAATCGTTGTGGATTCAAAATTGTAGAATTTTTTCATTCAAAACATAAAGATTCACATCAAACAGGTGAAAGTATTGGTAATATTCCTAAAGAAAACAATTGTTTCTTCAGGTTTGAAAAAGAAATGAATTAAACAAAGGATAGCTTATCTAGATAGATAAATATATTTACTAAGAATTTGCAATTAAAGGAGAAGAATTAATATGAATGAAATTATAATTAAACCTCATCATTTTATAGATATTATCAAATTATATGGTTCTGGTATTGAAAAGTTCGTTCCTGATGAAAGAATGGGACATGATTTTTACAAAATAGCAAATGAAATTATAGATAATCCAACAGTGACTTTAAAGTTAACGATTTATGGAGATGATATCTGTTTACCATGTAAGAAATATCAAAATAAATGTATCGATGATTTAACACATATACCAGGATATACCAGTAAAAATACTTATAATATGAATTTAGATAAAAGAATTATAGATTTGTATGATCTAAAAGATGAAAAATATACTGCAAAACAATTTTGCTCTATTCTTTTTGAGAATAAAGAAAATATATTTAAAGTATGGTTTGAAGAAGATAATAGCATAACAGATAGGAGATATGCATTATTTGTTGAGGGAGCAAATAAATTTCTAAACAAGACAATTTGAATGAGTAGGGATGAAATGTATATAAATATTAAGGGCATAGTCAAAATAATTAAGACTATGTTTTTTTTATTAATTTGATGTATTGAGCGTGAACATAAGTTATTTTGTCCATAGATTATGTACACGATTTCAGATTATAAGAATACAAGCGATATTATAGTAGCGGAAAAGGTGATAATCATTTTCAATGATTTATCACCTAAAAATTTATTTTGTCTTTTTTTGGTGTTGACGTTCGATGGCTTTTTGCATGATAACATTAGCTAGCATACTGTCTTCGATAATAACGTAATCTTCATGATCAGAAATGATATCCATTTTTTTAGCGATCATTTCAGGTGAAAAAGTAGGATCGTAATATCCCATTGTTGTACCAATAAAAATTTCATTAACTCTTCCTCCACCAGTTTCAAAGACTTTTCCTGTTACAGGGCAATCTTTGTGAGCTAATACAGCAACAATTGGAGAAATTGCTTCAGGTGGCATTGCAGCTTCGTATTGCTTTCTTGCATCTGGATTGCTAAAATCAAATCCTAAATCATCCATAGCCATAATAGTTGCAGCACAAGGAGAAATAGCATTGACTAAAATACCATAATCTTTAGCTGCTAACGCTAAACTTCTTGTCATTCCATATATAGCTCCTTTAGAAACTGAATAACCAAATAAATCTGCTCCACCATACATAGCAGATGTAGATGTTGTATTAATAATACGACCATATCCTTGTTCTTTCATTATTGGAAAAACCGCTTTACAAAGGTTTCTACTACCATATGTATTAACTTTCATTAAAAAATCAAATCTTTCATCATCTTCATTTTCAATAGATAAAGAGCGATTTACTCCTGCATTATTCACTAAAATATCTACTCTTCCAAACTCTTTTACAGCATCTTCAACAATTTTTTGTGCACTTTCCATTTTTGAAATATCATTTTCATCTGCGATAGCTTCAATACCCATTTCTTTAAGTTTCACTACTGCCTCTTTAGCACCTGAAATATCATTGACAACAACTTTTGCACCACGACTACCAAGTAACTTTACATGAGCAAAGCCTATTCCCCTTGCTCCACCAGTAATGATTGCTACTTGATTATCAAATCTTAATTCATTCATAAAATGATCTCCTTCAGTAGATTCATTATAAAAAAGAAGTAAAAAAATAAGAATGAATATTTCTATATAAAAGTAAGATAAGTAACTTTTTGTTCAAAAAAAGTACTTATCTTTCTCTTTTCGTGTCAGTTCAGAGACATTTGAGTGAGCATCTATAAGTATTTTACTTGTTCAATTGATACAATATCATAATGTAATACCCAATTTTTTAACAAACTAACATCACCATATAAGATAAAGTCTAAACTCATAAACACTCTACTATTAGAAGTCATTGTAATATGAGTATCTTTTAGACAATATTCTCGCATATAGCGTATCATTCTCTTTGAGAAATTAAAAGTATCGTCATTTTTAAAAAAAGTTTAATTAACCATCAGACGCAGGAAGAAAAATAAGATTCTGAAAGATTTAGAACTGTAATTATTGATTTTTTTGGACAAGGACTCGATTTATTAATATATTTCTTAATCTTATCTAGAATATTAGATCCTGAGTAGCGATGATTAAATCTCCATTCTTGTTCATTTAAAAATAATGGGAAATCTCTTTTTGTTACTCCATGATAGATACCAGTAATATTATTCTTGATATCTCCAATGATAATATTTAGCCATTTAAGTTTATGATCTTCTTCATTATAGATGATTTTATCTGACTTTAGGTTAAGATTATCACTTAGAGTATAGTATGTTGTCTTTCCATCCGTATTTAATGTTCGTGTTTGATCTAATATTGCATGTTCTTTTATGTATTTTACTATATATTTTGACTGATCTTTCGGTATAGCAAATAATTTAATGTATTTAGGATATTTGTTTTCCTTATCAGTTGATAGAAGAGATAAAAAAGGTTGTTGCTCAGTAGCACAACCTTGCTTATGGTATCCTTTGCTTTTTGATCCTATATATGCGACATCTGATTCATAAAACATACTATCCAATATCTTTTCACTACAGCTTTCAGCCATAAGTATTCTGCATTTTCTTGCAAGAAGAAGAGCTGTCTTATAGTTAACATCTAGTTCACTAGCAAGTTCTATAGCTGATATTCCTTTATTAGAAGTAAAGAAAAGAAACATTCCAAGAATAAGAGTATAAAGATCAAGCTTGTTGTCCTGGAAAATAGTTCCTGCAAGAAGATAATGTTGATGCCCACATTCAGTACATTCAAAAACATTTCTTTTTTTTATTGAATAAAAATGAGTGCACCCACATTTTTCACAGTAGAAACCTGTAGGCCATTTCATATCAAAGAAAAATCGAACACATTCATCGTTATTATTTGCATATTTTTTTGTCAATGCAACTAAGGAATCCTTTTTTGGTTTTAAGTTTTTTGCCATAATCATACACCTCACATGTATAATTATATACAAAATAGAAAATAAACGTTTTTAAAAAAAGCATTTTAACTCCGATATTTCGGAGTTAAAATCAAAAAATTATTTTTCCTGCATGAAATGGTTAATTAAATTAAAAAATAAAAAAGCAAAAGGAAAGATAAAAGATTTTTATGAATTTGAAAGTGATTTAAAAGAATTATTTCTATTTGATTATATTCTTTGTATCTATCAAATAAAAACAGATAAAATCATTTATATCGATTTACCAACAAACATTTTTTTAATAAGACATCCTATAGAAATAATCAATCATAATGATTTAAAAACAGTTTATTATACTTTAGATCAACATAATAAGTTATCTTTATTAAAGAATGATCTTTTAAAATATGATCTTTATTCTTATGATTTTAATTACTTTATTAGAAAGGAATATAAGCCTTTTAAAATAGAAAATATAGAATATGAAAGTTTACATAAAATAACACTTTATAATTCTTTTCATAAAGAATTATTTTCTATTGAAAATCAGGATGATTTTGCATTTACATTTGAAATATGTCAATTTACAAGACCTTATAAAAATAAAATAATTCTATATTTCTATCTCAATCAAAATATTTATCTTTATGACGTAGAGGGACAACTAAAGAAAATAAAAATAGATAAAAAAATAAATAATCTCTATATCTCA
>CAJMRU010000127.1 GCA_905215845.1 uncultured bacterium | reverse complement strand
CTATCTGATGTTCCTGATAATCTGTATAAATTAGTATAACTCAATGAATGACGTAAAAAATCTGTAACTGTTGTTTTTCCTGCACCTTGTGCTCCTTCTACTACTATTAACTTTGAATTTGCCATTTTTATTGTTCCTTATTAGTATTATATTTAGGTTTTCTTGGATTTACCTATAAACCATTTTCTTGATATATTATTCTTATTTATTTTTTTCTTCTGTATTTTTTTCTTCCTTTTCTTCTTTACTTTTACTAAGCATTTTATTTATAGTATTTAAAATATCTTCAGCATTTTCATCAAAATCATCTTTCATTATATGTAACATATTTTTCCCTCCTAATTTTTTTCATTATACTACTTTGATATATTTATTTCAATTATTTTTTGCATTAATATAGATTTTTACTTAAGATTATAGTAGACTATTTTTATAAACTTTATAGAAAGGAGTCAATCTAAAAATTTATAGATTGTTTATATAAAATATATGAAAAAATTTGAAAATGTAGCTGCAAATATATTTAATGCAAAATGGAATAATATTCTATCAAGAGAGCAACCTCTTTATAATCGAGGAAATGATATTCGTTCTGATTTTGAAAGGGATTACACTAGAATTATACATTCTACTGCATATAGAAGACTTAAACATAAAACTCAAGTATTTTTCTCTCCTGAAAGTGACCATATTTGTACAAGAATAGAACATGTTACTCATGTAGAATCTATAAGTTACACTATTGCAAATTATCTTGGTTTAAATACTGAACTTACAAAAGCAATCTCTGTTGCTCATGATTTAGGTCATAGTCCATTTGGTCATGAAGGAGAACGTATATTATCTGAAATTAGTAAAAGAGATTTACATTGTTCTTTTTGGCATGAAAAAAATGGTTTAAATTTGGTGGATTCAATAGACCTTCTTGAAAATTCAGACAGGTTCAAAGAAAATTTGAATTTAACATATGGTGTAAGAGATGGTATTATCTCACATTGTGGAGAAATTGATGAAAATAGTTTAAAACCAAGAAATGATTTTATCGATTTAAATTCATATTCATATCCTAATCAATACGCACCTTATACTTGGGAGGGCTGTGTTGTTAAAATTTCTGATAAAATCTCTTACATTGGTCGTGATATTGAAGATGCTATCACTTTAGGAATTTTAGAAAATCATTTAAATGAATTATATGAATTGTTACAAACATCTTCTAACACTCCTATTAATAATACTGTTATTATTAACTATCTTGTAAGTGATTTGTGCAAAAATTCTACTCCCGAATTGGGCTTGCATTTCTCTGATGAGGCATTTTATTTAATGAATAAGATTAAAACTTTTAATTACTTAAATATATATACTAATGATAGGTTGAAACCTTCTGTTAGATATTTTAAATTAGTTATAAATGAAATATATGATACATTAAAATCTTGTTTTGATGGTAAAAATACAATAAATAATATAAAATCATTATCTAAAATTTCTAAGAAATTAAGCGAAAGTTTTATTGGCTTTGTTTATTCTTATTATGATTATGGAAATAGAGATGAGTTACGTTTAAAAAATAAAGTTCTTTTTGATATTAATAGTGAAATTGATTTTTATAAATGTATTTTATTTTATATTTCTGGTATGACTGATAATTTTGCTATTGAAATTTATAATGATATTATTGGATTTTAGCTTAATTTTAAGAGTTTAAAATAATATCCTAATAACCTAATTAGACTCATTTAGTGTAAAATAAATTGCTATTTTTTCTTTTATTTGCTATACTATATTCATTATGGAAAACTTATATAGATATAATAAATTAGATAATTTTTTAAAAGAAAAATTTGGAGAAAAAGTATTAAAAATTTGTATTGATGGTGGCTTTACTTGTCCTAATAGAGATGGAAAGGTTGGCACAAGTGGATGTATTTTTTGTAGCGAGAAAGGTTCTGGTGAACATTTAGATTCATCTGTTAGTATAAAAAATCAGGTAATTGATTTTTTTAATAGTTATAAAAGTGAAAGAGCTAATAAATTTATTGTTTACTTTCAGAACTTTTCTAATACATATGATACTATTGAAAATTTAAAGAATAAATATGATTCTGCCTTGATAGATGATAGAATTGTTGGATTAGAAGTAGCTACAAGACCAGATTGTATTAATGAAGATATTGTTAAGTTATTAAAATCTTATTCTGAAAAATATTATGTATTTGTAGAACTTGGATTGCAAACTTCTAATGACAAAACTGCCAAATTAATTAATAGAGGTTATTTACTTTCAACTTATATTAATGCTGTAAAATTATTAAATAAATATAATATAGATGTTGTGACACATATAATGGTTGGACTTCCTGGAGAAAATTTTGACGATATTAAAGAAACTGTAAACTTTATTAATTCACAAAATATCCAAGGTTTGAAAATCCATTCTACTTATATTGTTGAAAACACTATTCTTGCAAAAATGTATTATGATAATAAATATGAACCTATTACTTTCGATTATTATTTAGATACCTTGGAATATATTTTAACACATATTAGACCTGATATTGTTATTCATAAAATTTCAGGTGATGCTCCCAAAGATTTACTTGTTGCCCCATCTTGGAATGTGCATAAAAAATGGGTTTTAAATGGGATTGATAAAAAATTAAAAGCTGATGATATGTATCAAGGGATTTTTTATAATTGTAAAGGCAATTAAACTCTTGCACATATCACAAATGTTTTAGTAAAACTAGATTTAATTCTTAGAATTTAAATAATGATATATATATATAATTACTTCTTTACTGAATTTATATTTAAATAAACCTAAAAATGGGGATTGATATCAGTTTATTTCAATCCCCACTTTTAAATTCTTGTAATTATATCAAGTTAATATTTCAAAACTTTGTCATTTTAAACCAAACAATAAATTAATAATTTTAAAATTAAAGTATATCAAGTAATTTTGTAAGCTTTGCACAAATTGTTCAATATGTTCATATGCTCTGATACTTTTCTAAACTATGTTTAATTTTTTTGTATTTTCTAAATTTTCAGTTTCTTCAACTCCTGTTGCAATTACTGTTACAACTATTTCATCAGTTAAAGTATTATCTGTTAATGTTCCAAAAATAATATTTGCATCTTCATTTACTAAATCATTTATTATTTTTAATCCATCTCCAATTTCACTTAACTCTAACTCTGAATTTCCTCTAACATTAAAAATAACACCTTTTGCATTATTTATTTTATTTTCTGTTAATGGATTTTCTATTGCTTGTTTAACAGCATCTATCATTCTACCTTCTCCTGCTGCCTTTCCTATTCCCATATACGCCATTCCTCTGTATCCTAGTATTGTTCTAATATCAGCAAAATCAACATTAACATCTCCTATTGTTGTAATTAAGTCTGTTATACTTTTTATTCCTTGTTCTAGTACAGTGTCTGCTTGTTTAAATGCATTATTTATTGTTATTTTTTTATCAGATATTGCTAAAAGATTGTCATTTAATACTATTATTAAGCTATTTACATGTTGTTTTAATTTTTCAATTCCCCTTCTAGCTTTAGCAGCTCTTGCATTTCCTTCAAACGCAAATGGTTTTGTTACTATTCCTATTGTTTCTATTCCCATTTCTTGAGCAATTTCTGCTACAACTGGAGCAGCACCTGTTCCTGTTCCTCCTCCCATTCCAGCAGTTATAAATAATAAATCTGTTCCTTTTAAAATATTTTTTATTTCTTCTTTACTTTCTATTGCAGACTTTTCTCCTATCTCTGGATTTGCTCCTGCACCAAGTCCTTTGGTTGTTTCTTTTCCTATTTGCAATACATTTCTTGCATTTATTTTATTTAAAACTCCCATTTCTGTATTTAGGTAATAAAATTCAACATTTTTTAAATTATCTTCTATCATTTGTTTTACAGCATTGTTTCCTCCGCCTCCAACACCTATTACTTTTATCCTTGGTATTCCTCCTATTACTCTTTGAGCTCCTATTCCATCATCTAATTCAGGTCTTATCATGTTTTTACCTCCTACTTTTGTACATCTATCATATTATATCGATTTTTGAGTTTTAGTCAAGAGGTTTATTTCTGAATTTATTGATTTAATTCTTGATTAATACAAATTAGCCTTATATTTCTTTTTATTTAT
>CAJMRU010000126.1 GCA_905215845.1 uncultured bacterium | reverse complement strand
TTGTTTAAATATTTTAAATTTGCTATAATATTTATAAAAGTAAAAACTTTTAATATTTTAGCAGAAATAGTATCTGCTAAAAAGAAACTGTAAATATAGTTTTTAGGAGGTATGTAAAATGACAGAGAAAATAATAGTAGAACGGAAGGAAAATGGAAAAATAGTATTTCAAGGAGAAATATTAAGGGAATCTCAAGCTGAGTTAATGAATTTCATTAAAAGTTTTTATAAAAATGACAATGAAGTTTCTACAAAACTTAGCAAATATTTACCTCAGACGGTAAGAATTCAACTTGATGTAACAAGAAATAACTCTAAGGATATTCCAAGTATCCAATGCTATTTAGAAAATGATGATTTAAAAGACATACCAATAAGGCGGACTCATACCATTATGTGGGCTATTATAAACAAATGGTTTGAGTGTTAGCTAAATAATTAACAAATAAAAGGGTAACAAAAGTGAGAATACTTTTTTAGTATTCTTGCGAAAGTTACCTTTTTATTTATTCTCAATATATAAATAAAGATGAAATATTTAAATAATTCAAAAAGTAGAAAAATTTTTAAAACCCTGGTTTTGTTTTTTAATTTAGTAGATTATCTAAAAAATAAGTGATATAATAACAAAAAATAAAAAGAAGATAAAATTAGTGTTGTATTTTGAATAAAAAATAGGAGGAAAAACTAATGTCAGATTTTGTGCATTTACATATACATAGTGAATTTAGTTTATTAGATGGAGCAAATAGAATAAAAGATTTACCAATTAGAGCAAAAGAACTAGGAATGAAAGCTATTGCTCTTACAGACCATGGAGTAATGTATGGTGCAATAGACTTTTATAAAGCATGTAAAAAAGAAGGAATAAAACCAATAATAGGATGTGAAGTATATGTTGCACCACGTTCAAGATTTGACAAAGAACCTAATATTGATAATAGATACAATCATCTTATATTACTAGCAAAAAATAATCAAGGATATAAAAACTTAAGTAAATTAGTATCTTTAGGATTTGTAGATGGTTATTATTATAAACCTAGAATAGATTTAGAAATTTTAGAAAAATATAGTGAAGGACTAATCTGTTTAAGTGCATGTCTAGCAGGTGCAGTAAATCAGGCATTACTTAATGGACAAGAAGAAAAAGCAGAAGAAATAGCATTATGGCATAAAAAAGTTTTTGGAGAAGATTATTATATTGAAATTCAAAACAATGGTATAAGAGAGCAAGTATTAGCAAATCAAAAATTAATAAAATTAGCTAGAAAATTAGATATTCCATTAGTGGCTACAAATGATGCACATTATTTAAAGAAAGAAGATGCGTATAATCACGAAGTATTATTGTGTATTCAAACAGGAAAAAGAATGAGTGACCCTGATAGAATGAGATTTGAAACAGATGAGTTATATGTAAAGTCGCCAGAAGAAATGATAGAATATTTCAATAATTTCCCTGATGCAATTGAAAATACAGTAAAAATTGCAGATAAATGTAATGTGGAATTTGAATTTGGTCATACTATATTACCTAATTATGATGTACCAAAAGAATTTGAAACGCACTACGATTATTTGAAGAAACTATGTGACGATGGACTTATTGAAAGATATGGGGAAAGTCCATCTAAAGAAATTTTGGATAGAGCAGAATATGAATTAGGTGTAATAAAAAAGATGGGATATGTAGATTACTATCTTATTGTATGGGATTTTATTCATTATGCTAAATCAGTAGGAATACCAGTAGGACCAGGGCGTGGTTCTGGTGCAGGTTCTATTCTAGCATATTCAATAGGAATTACAGACATTGACCCAATAAAATATGGACTTATCTTTGAAAGATTTTTAAATCCTGAAAGAGTAAGCATGCCAGATTTTGATGTTGATTTTTGTTATGAGAGAAGACAAGAAGTTATTGATTATGTATCAAGAAAATATGGACATGACCATGTTTCACAGATTATAACTTTTGGAACTATGTCAGCAAGAATGGTAATAAGAGATGTTTCAAGAGTTTTAGATATTCCATATGCACAAGCAGATAGCCTTGCAAAAATGATACCAAATGAATTGCATATAACAATAAAAAAAGCTTTAGAACAAAATAAAGAATTAAAAGAACAATATGAAAATGATGAGCAAGTAAAAAATATTTTAGATATTGCAATGGGGTTAGAAGGAATGCCAAGACAGGCTTCAACACATGCATGTGGGATAGTAATCACAAAAGATCCGGTAGATACATATGTACCTTTATATGTTAGAGATAACCAAATATCAACTCAATATATTATGACAACCTTAGAAGAACTTGGATTATTAAAAATGGACTTTTTGGGACTAAGAACTTTAACTGTAATTCAAGATACAATAAATTTAGTAAAACAAAATAGAGGAATAGATGTAGAGTTTGATAAAGAAATGGCAGACCCTAAGGTATATAAATTATGGCAAGAAGGTAAATCTTGTGGAATATTCCAGTTTGAGTCACAAGGTATGACAAACTTTATGAAAGAGTTAAAACCAGACTGTTTAGAAGATATAATAGCTGGAGTATCTTTATATAGACCAGGACCAATGGACCAAATTCCAAGATATATAAAAGGAAAACAAAATCCAGGACATAATGAATATACTCACCCAAGCTTAGAGCCAATTTTAAATGTAACATATGGATGTATGGTATATCAAGAACAAGTTATGCAAATAGTTAGAGATTTAGCAGGGTATTCTTTAGGAAGAGCTGACTTAGTTAGAAGAGCAATGGGAAAAAAGAAACTAGATGTAATGGCAAAAGAAAGAGAAGTTTTTATACATGGACAAGAAGATGAAAATGGAAATGTAGTAGTACCAGGATGTGTTAGAAATGGAATAGACGAGAAATCAGCAGATAAAATTTTTGACGAAATGGCAGAGTTCGCTAAATATGCATTTAATAAATCTCATGCAGCTTGTTATGCTGTTGTAGCATATAGAACAGCATATTTAAAAGCATATTATCCTGCGGAATTTATGGCTGCTACATTAAATAGCTTTTTAGGAAATTTAGATAAAATTCCTCAATATATTGATGAATGTAAAACGTTAGGAATAGAAATATTAAAACCAGATATAAACAAAAGTAGCACAAAATTCACTGTTGAAGACGGAAAAATTAGATTTGGATTAGGAAGTATAAAAAATGTTGGAACTGTACCAGTTGACAACATAGTAAAAGAAAGAAAAGAAAATGGCGAATATAAAAGTTTTACAGACTTCTGCGAAAGAATAGCAGATGAAGCAGTTAATAAAAAATGTGTAGAAAGTCTAATAAAAGCAGGAGTATTTGATAATTTTGAACAAACAAGAAGTACATTATTAGCATCATTTGAAAATATTATAGATGTAATACAATCTAGTAAGAAAAAGGGATTTGCAGGACAAGTATCAATGTTTGATTTAGGCTCTAGCGAAGATAAAGAAGAGATGGAAGAAATAAAGTACAAGTTTGAAGAACATGAGGAATTATCAAGTAAAGAGTTACTATCTATTGAAAAAGAAATGCTAGGAATATATATATCAGGTCATCCGTTAGAAAAAATAAGACATCAAATAGAAATGCAGACAAATATAAATACAATAGAGATGAAAAAAATTGATGAACAAAATTCGTCACAATTTGATACGGAAAATATGACTAGAGAAAAAAGTAAATATGTAGATGGTCAAAAAGTAAAATATGCTGGAATAATAACATCAGTAAAGAAAAAATATACAAAAAATAATAAAATTATGGCATTTGTTACAATAGAAGATTTATATGGACAGGCAGAGGTAATTGTGTTTGAAAATGCATATATAAATTCTGGTAGTAGTTTGGTAGAAGAAAACATTGTTATTGTAGAAGGAAGGTTGAGTATCAGAGAAGATGAAGAAACAAAAATTGTAGCTAATGAAATAAAAGAATTTGGAGATCAAAAGCAAAAAGTATTAATGCTTGATATAACAGAAACTCCAGAAGAGGAAAAAGCAAAATTACGAGGAGCTATAAAATATTTCAAGGGAGATAGAAATAATATAAATGTATTTGTAAAAGTAGGAGAAGATAATGCATCATGTGGGGCAATATATTGTAATGATGAGATTTTAAAAGTTTTTGAAGACATAATTGGTAAAACAAATGTAAGGGTAGAAGAAAAAGTTTTTTAAAATTTTAAGAAATATCAAAAA
>CAJMRU010000125.1 GCA_905215845.1 uncultured bacterium | reverse complement strand
TTTTTAATTAATAATATATTACATAGTATAAATATTTTTGAATATACATATTTTAGAGGTGATTATTTTGGAAAATTTGAATATAGATGAAAACACAATGAATAAATTGAAAGGAATGCTAAATAATGGTGATTTGAATAATTTAGTCAGTCAAATCCCTCCTGAAATGATGCAAAATTTTTCTAATTTGATGTCTAATAATTCAGGATTAAATAATGGTCAACAAGCTGGAGTTTCTAATAGTAATGACAATGATAAAAGTAATTCTAATATTAGTAATAGCAATATCAATAGCTCAAATAATTCTGCTACCTCAAACAATATGAATAATTTTGATTTTAGCAAAATTGATATGAATATGATGTTAAAAATGAAATCTATAATGGAGAATTTAAATTCTTCAAATGACCCTAGGTCCAATTTGTTATATTCTTTAAAGCCATATTTAAGAGATGAAAAAAAGGGTAAAATAGATCAATATGCCAATCTATTAAATTTTGCTAAAGTTGCTGAAGTTTTTAAATCAGATAATAAGGAGAATAAGAAAAATGAATAATTTTCCTTTTTTTAGATTTCCGTATAATAATTATTATAAGTATTATAATTATAGAAATAATTTGAATAGAAATATAAATCCTTTGAATTACAATGTGGAAAAAATTTCTACTACTTGTCCTTCTTTCCCAAATAATAAAAATACTGAAAATTATGTTGAAAAAAATAATAATTCACAAAATCTTAATTGTAGGAATAAAAATAATTTAAAAAATGGAATTCTTGAAAATAACAATTACAAAAATGAACCTAGCAGATTACTAGAAAATAAAAACAAATCATCTAAATACTACTTAGGTCCTATTGTGTTTGATAGTTCTAGTTTTTCTGATTCAGAAAAACCTGTATTAGAACTTCTGGGACTAAAGTTATATTTAGATGACCTTCTTATTATTAGCTTATTATATTTTTTATATGAAGAAGATGTTAAAGATGAAACTTTATTTATCTCTTTGCTTTTACTATTAATAAGTTAATTTATGTTATTTTATTTAGTGATTTTTTGTTTAACTTAAAAATTATTTCTTTTAGCATTTTTTATTTAAAATGCAAATCCTTACATTCTTCATTTTGAGTCTGTTAAAAGTAATCTTTTGAAATAATTTTTATATTTTGCAACTAAATCATTCTATTATTATAGAGTCATTATCAACAAATACATAGGCTTGTTTATGCATTGGTTCTTCATCTCTATCTATCTCTTTTACTATGTTTGCAATTCTAATTTGTACTGTGTCTAATAATCCTGCTGAAATTATTGCTTGTTTATTCCCTTTAGCTCCGGCATGTGCCAAACCTCTTAAGCTTCCAAGGACAACTATATTTTCTGATGCCATTACTTCTGCTCCTGAATTTACATCTCCTAATATCACTAGACTTCCTTCTGTTTCTAGCTTTTGACCTGAACGTAAAGAACCTCTATGGAATTTTGTTTCAGATATTCCTATTTCTCTATTAAATGTTCTTGTTATATTTGAAAGCCCTAATGCTTTTGGCATATCAAATTCTATTTCTACATCTATTTTATCTTTTATTAAATTTTGTATTTCATCTATTTCTTTATTTTTTAATATTTTACCAGTTACAGTTATTGGTGTTTTTTCATCTTTATATAATTTTTTTAATTCTGGTATTTTCTTTTTTAAACTTTCTACTATTTCTCTCTGTTCTGCATTTTCACTAATCTTTATTAATATTTCATTTTTCTTTAAATTAATGCTTACACAATTTTTCATTTTACATCCTTCCATTTCTTTTTATGACCTTTTGCTAAAGTGAGGAAACTAGCTGATTTTGGGGTCGGAGACAAAAATCAGATTACTATTTTCAATTCAATTCTATTTTATGATTATACAAATGCATATATAATTATCCTCATGATTTTTGTCTCCGACCCCAAAATCACGACCCCAAAATCAGTCTCTGACCCAAAAGTCATTCAAAATCATCTTAGTGATTGAAGATATGAAGTTGCTGACATGTCTTCTTGAATGTCTTGAGTATTCATTCCAAAATATTCTCCCATTATATCTCTTACCACTTCTGCTGTATAGTTTCCGTGTCCTCCATTTTCTACCATAACTACTACTGCTATTTCTGGTTTATCAAATGGAGCAAATCCAGCAAACCATGCATGTACTATGTCTCTATCATTTTTATCTACTCCTGCTTCTGCTGAACCAGTTTTTCCTCCTACATCTATTCCAAAGTCTTTAAATCTTACATATGCTGTTCCTGTTGTATCACTTGTTACTGATTTCATTCCTTGTAATATTGCATTTAAATTTTCTTGATGTATTGTTAAATTTTCTGTTTCTTCTTGATTTAGTCCTAATTTAGCATTTACATAGTTATTTATTTCTTCTTTTGAAGCTTCTGTTCCATCTGGTTTTCTTATTGTTTTTACAATACTTACATCTAATGGTTTTCCTCCATTTGCAAGCATACTTATATATTTTGTCATTTGCAATGGACTAAATGCGTTTAATCCTTGTCCTATTGCTGCATTTATAGTTTGACCTTTTGTCCAATCGACATCAACTTTAGCTGCATATTCTGGAGTTGCTACTGCTCCTGTTGCTTCACTTGGCAATTCTATTCCTGTTTTTACTCCTAATCCAAAATATCTTGCATATTTTGCTAAAGTTTCTATTCCCATTCTATCTCCTGTTTCATAGAAGAAATAGTTACAAGATTTTTCTATTGCTCCTGATACATTTAAGAATCCATGACCTCTATGATAATCTGTATAATACCAACATGGCCATTTTAGTCCATATTTTTTATATTCTCCAGTGTCATTTATTTGTTCTGTTCTTGTTATTACTCCTGATTCTAACCCAGCTATTGCAGTTACCATTTTGAAGATTGAACCTGGTGCATATGCATTTTGAATTGCTTTATTCATTAAAGGTTTAGCGCTATCATCTCTATACTTAGCCCAATTTTCATTACTTATCCCACCTATAAAGTCTGCTGGATTATAATTAGGATAACTTGCCATCGCTAGAACTTCTCCCGTATTTACATTCATTACAACACAGCTTCCTGCATTAGCTGGATATGTTTTTCCAAAACCTCCTGATGCTATTTTTTTAATATTATTTTCTAGTGCTTGTTCTGTTATTCTTTGTAAATTAGAGTCTAATGTCAATACTACATCACAACCTGCTATTGCTTCTTTTGATGTATATTCAGAAGTTATTGTTCCATCAACTGCCATATCTATTTGTTTTGTACCATTTTGTCCTTTTAAATAATCTTCAAATACATACTCTATTCCATTTTTTCCTATGATATCATTTTGAGAATATCTATCTGACTTTTCTTTATATTCTTCTGCACTTATTTTTGAAGCATATCCTAAAATATGTGATGCTAACATTCCAGAAGTATATTCTCTAACTGGTTCTACTACTATATTAATTCCTGGGAATTTATCTCCACTTTCAGTAAATTCGGCAACTGCTTCTCTTGGAATATTTTTTGATATCTTTAATGCTCTTGTACTACTATATCCAGAAATAGTTATTTCATATCTTATTGATATTATTTTTCTAACTTCATATATGTCACTATTTTCAATCTCATATCTATCTTTAAAGTGATAAAATGCTTCTTCTGGAGTTGCATTTTCATCTAATTTATTATTTTTTTTCCATTTAGCTAATTCTTCCCCTTCTATTGTATATTCAAATGGGTCTACATTTACTGGAAACGAATCAACATATTCTGCTTCATATTTTTCTAATACATTGATAATATTTAGAATAGAATTATTTAACTCATTTTCTTCTATTTTTGTTTTGTATAGTTCTAATCCAAATCTTGTATTTGTTGTTACTAGTTCCTCTCCTGTTCTATCTAATATAGCTCCTCTTGCTGCTTCTAATTTCGTTTCTCGTGTTAGTCTAGTATTTGATTCTTCTCTATATTCTGCTCCATGAACTATCTGTAAGTTGAATAGTTGTATTATTAATACAATTCCCACAAGATATGTAATTACAGTTAATATGTTATATCTTAGTTTTATATTACTCTTTTTTATAATTCTATTTTTCTTCATATTTTCTATCATTCCTTCACTTTAAGGCTCTATTTAGAATGAATAATTTATAAAATTTAGATATTATTCAAGCCTTCACCTTCTTAAAAATATCTTGTTAACACTCTATTCCCCTTATACTCATTTTCTATG
>CAJMRU010000124.1 GCA_905215845.1 uncultured bacterium | reverse complement strand
ACCCCAAAATCACCAAAATCAGCCCCCAAAATCAGTCCCCCAAAACTAGCAAAATTATTTTTTAATTTATATTCTAGCCCTGTATTTCTTTTTTTACTATCTATATTTTGAATCATATAGTTTACTACATTGTCATTTCCAACAATTATTAACAATTTTTTAGCTCTAGTTATTCCTGTATATAATAAGTTTCTTGTTAATAATATTGGTGCAGATGGTGGAACTGCCATAATTACTACATCAAATTCACTCCCGTTGTGCCTTATGTATTGTTATTGCATAGCTATGTTCTATTTGGTCTAATTCTGAATAATCATAATATGCTGTTTTATTATCGTCAAATCTTATTTCTACAATTTTATCTCTTTCACTTATTAATGTTATTGTTCCTATTTCACCATTAAAAACACCTTTTCCAATTTCTACATTTCCAGAACTTGATTCTTTTTCCCAGTCTATATCATAATTGTTTTTTACTTGCATTATTCTGTCACCTACTCTAAATGTTGCTCCCATATTTGATTTTTCTGGTAAATCTTCCAAGTTTGGATTTAGCTTTTCTTGCAGAGCTTTATTTAATTCTTTTGTTCCTAATAATCCTTTTTTTGTTGGTGTTAATACTTGTATACTTTGAAAAAAATCATAATCTCCATAGTTTTTTAGTCTTCCTGTACATAGAGATACTATTTGCATTAACATTTTTTCTTGAGAAACTTCTTTTATATAAAAAAAATCTTCCATGGTTTCTTCTGTTATTTCTCCATCTTCTTTTGATAAAAATCTTTCTCCATTATTAACTCTATGTGCATTTAATATAATTTTTGATTTTGCAGCTTGTCTAAAAATCTTATCTAAATGGACTGTCGTTATTTCACTTGAAGATATTAAGTCTTTTAAGACATTCCCCGGACCTACTGATGACAATTGGTCACAATCCCCTACTAAAATTAGTTTAGTTCCTTTGTATATACATTTTAAAAGGTAGCTCATAACAAACATATCAACCATTGATAGCTCATCTACTATTATCAAATCTGCATCTATTGGTGCTCCTTCATATTCTGATGCGCTTTGATAGAAATTGTTTTCATCTATTTTTCCTATTTCTAGTAATCTATGTAAGGTTGAAGCTTCTTTTCCTGTGGTTTCTGTCATCTTTTTTGCTGCTCTTCCTGTTGGTGCACATAGAACTACTTTGTTTCCTTTTTCTTCATAAATATCAATTATACTTTTTATTATTGTTGTTTTTCCAGTTCCTGGTCCACCAGTTATTATAGTTACATTATTTTCATTTACTAATTCTATTGATTCTTTTTGTTTTTCAGATAATTCTATATTAGAATTCATTTCTACTTTTTTTAATGCTACTTTTATATTTTTTATTTTCTTGACATTTGCTGATTCTTGAAGTCTTTTTATTCTTATTGCAATTTCTTGCTCTGTGTTATAAAAATAACTTAAATAAATCCAAGTTCCTGTTCCATTATCTCTTTCTTCTATAATTACTTCATCTTTTGCCTTTAAATTTATTAATGCTTCTTCTACATTTTCTGTCATTACATCTAGCAAAGCTATAACATATTCAATTAAGTTTTCTTTTAAAACACATGAGTTACCATTATATGTTGCTTTTATTAATGAATATTTTACTCCGGCTTTCTATTCTTTTATCATTGTCATAGCTAATCCCTAGCTCTAATGCCATTTGGTCTATTTGCTTAAAGTCTACTCCTCTTGCTATATCTATCAAAATATATGGGTCTGCTTCTATTTGTTCAATAGCATTTACTCCCAAAAGCTTATATACTTTTTTAGCAAATTCTGCTCCTATTCCAAACTTTTCTAAAAAACCTACTATTTGCCATACTTCCCAATTTTCAAGAAAACTCTCTGACATTTCTAATGCTTTCGCTTCAGAAATTCCTTTTATTTCTGATAATCTTTTAGGTTCAAATTTAAAAACTTGAATAGTTTCTTCTCCAAACTTTTTTATTATTCTTTTAGCTAATGCTTCTCCTATACCTTTTACATTACCATTTGACAAATATTTTTCCAAAGCGCTTAAAGTCTGAGGCATTAATTTCTCAAAAGTTTCAACTTTAAACTGCCTTCCATATTTTTTATGTTCTACAAAATTTCCTATTACTTTTAAATTATCTCCACTACCTACAAATGGTAAGTATCCTACTATTGTTGTTAATTCATCTTCTGTTTCAAAGTCTGCTATCATATAACTATTAACTTCATTATAATAAACTATACTTTGAACCTCTCCTATTAATTCCATTAATCTCTCCCTATACTGTCATTTTTATTATGTTTGATTCTAATTATTTAACCTTCTTATAATCTTACATATTTAGCTCCTTCATCGCTTCCTTATATTGCTCTTCATTTGGTGCTTTTCCATGCCAGCTAACTTGATTTTCCATATATGAAATACCTTTTCCTTTTATAGTTTTTGCTATTATACATACAGGTTTATCTTTTATATTTTTAGCAACGTCAAAAGCATCTATTATTTCTTGAATATTATGTCCATCTATTTTTATTATTTCAAATCCAAAACTTCTGAATTTTTCATCTATTGGATATGAACTCATTACTTCTTCTATTTTGCCATCTATTTGTAAATTATTATTATCAACTATAACACACAAATTATCTAGCTTATATTTAGCTGATGCCATAGCAGCTTCCCAAATTTGCCCTTCTTCAATTTCTCCGTCACCTAATATGCAATATACTCTATAATCTTTTTTGTCCATTTTTCCTGCAATCGCCATCCCATTTGCTGAAGACAATCCTTGACCTAAAGAACCTGTTGTCATATCTACACCAGGAATTTTTTTCATATCTGGATGTCCTTGTAAATAACTATTTATATCTCTAAAAGTTTTTAAATCTTCTAATGGAAAATATCCTCTATGTGCTAATACACTATATAATGCTGGTGAACAATGACCTTTTGATAATACTAATCTATCTCTATCTTCCCACTTTGGATTTTTCTCATCTATTTTCATTTCTTTAAAATATAATACTGTTAGTATATCAGCAATTGACAATGAGCCTCCTGGATGTCCTGAATTATGACTATATACTTCTTCTATTATTCCTTTTCTTATTTCTTTTGTCATTTTTTCTAATTCTTTTATACTTTCTAATTTCATAGAAAATTTATCCCTTCTTTCTTTAAATTATTAATATTGGAGACTATAATATAGTCTCCATCTTTATACTACCATATATTTTATTTTAAATTATTTCTTTGAAATTATAATATCATAAGCATCTGCAAAATCAAACGTTGCTGATGTTTTAAATGCAATTGTTTCATTAGGTTTTACTTCTCCAATATATCCAGAAAGAGAAGTAATTTCACTATTATTTTTATCCAATACCTTTATATCTACTATATAATCCTTTTTAGTTTCATTCGTAGTATTCTTTACATTAGCTAAAATAACAGTAACATTGTCTTTTTCTGTTATTTCTATATCTGAAAACTCTAACCCTTCAACTTTTTTAATTTCTTTCATTCTTTCACTTATGTTTAATTTAGTGCCATCTTCTAATACTGAAATATTTTCTTTATTCTGATCTTGTATTTGAGTACTATTATTTTCTTGTATATCTTCTGTTTTGTTTTTATTTTTTAGAACAAAATATATAGATGTTACTATTATTGTTATAATAATAAGTATTAAAATTAATGTTTTCTCACTTTTCCTCATCGTTTTTCTTTTTGGCTCATTAGATGTTTTTTTACTATTTTTTTCACTTGTACCTCTTTTTTTACTTGATTTTTCTTCCATATAAAAATCCTCCTTCTCCTCTTTTGTTAATTTTCTCTTTCTATAATTTCCTTAAGTCTATCATACTTTTTAGTTAAAAACAAGTATCCAATTAAAGCTTCATATGCTGTTGAATACATATATTCTTGTACATTAGAATTTTTAGGTAAATGATGATTTTGTGTATTTCTCGCCCTTCTTACAATTTCTTTTTCTTCATCATTTAAGTGATCAAATATATTCTTCAAATTTTCTGCTTGACTTTTTGCTTTCACATATTTAATTGCTTCCATATGTAATTTATGTGGTTTCATATTTGTTTCATTCACTAATTTCTTTCTAATATATAGTTCATATACTGCATCTCCCACATATGCCCATACTAATGGTGATAACAAATTAATTTCTTCTTCTGGTCTATCTATTTTAAATAACTCTTCCATATTTCTTTATATAATTATTTTTTAA
>CAJMRU010000123.1 GCA_905215845.1 uncultured bacterium | reverse complement strand
TTATTTTGTATTTTAACTATTATTTATTTTTATAGGAATTTTTAATAGGATATCACATTTTTCATAATTTTGCAAATTGGAATAATCATATAAAAAGCACCTCAAAAATGAAGTGCTTTGTGTTTTTACTTTATAGAAAAAATCACCTTTTATCTTGACACTGTATAAGATTTCTCCGGATATAACAAGTAAAAGTTACCTTTTTCTTATTTTTCAATTAAATTATTTTCATCTTCCATTAAGTTTTTTTCATTTGATAGTTCATCAGAATGTGACCCACCTATTATTTCTCCTGTTGTTGCATCAACATAATAAGTATATCCGTAAACTTTCATTATAATTAATGACAACACACCATACTTTTCTTGCCCTCTTCTCTGTTTCAAAAGCAACTGCATCATCTTTTAATTTATATGTATTTTCTCCTGTCCTTTCCATATTAAGGGTACCATTTTCATATTCTTCTTTAAAGTTTTCTCTTAAATATATACCTTCATTCATTTCTTTTATTCTAATTTCAGCCTTTGTTTCTTTAATTGTTTTGTTCTTTTCTATTTGTTTATCTTTTTCAACTGCTATATTTATTGCTTCTTCTTTTGATATTTTTTGTTCATTATTTTCATACGGTACATTTTTTAAAGTTAAAGAATATAATCCATTTATTGTTGGTACCCAGCCAATACTTATTTGTTCTGATTTATTTATTAAATCGCCATATTTTCTATAAAAATCTGCGTACCAAATATATGATGCTTCGTCTGTTTCCATATTTCTTCTTAAACAAACCAATTCATATTCGCCATCATACCCTTCTGGTCTATATTTTTCTAATAATTCTTTTGCTACAATTCTAGCTTCTTCTCTTGTGATTCCATAATCATATGGTATTTTATAATTCCAAGTTGGAATATTTAAAAATTCTAGCTTTCCACTTTCAGCATCAATTTGCATAGATACTTTTTCAGTATCTACATACCAAATTTTATCGTTTCTTAAAAAATTTCTTGACAAATCTAAATCTCTTATTTTCTCTTCTTCAAATCCTATTTTCTTTAAATAATTGTTTGCTATTTCTTCTGCTTTTTCTTGTGTTATGCATTCTTTTCTTTCTTCGTCTGTTAAATTTTGATTAATTTTATATTGTTTTGGTTCTTTCCATATTTTTTCATTTACTACTGTTCCTGTTGCATATACTAATCCTGTTCCTACACCTAGTGTAATAACAATTGTTGCTACTGTTTTTAAGATTTTAGTTGACTTTGACATATGTTTTTCCCCCTCTATAAATTCGGATATAGCTATTTTTGTCTGTGATTTTTTTATTATTTTTCCTATTATTTTATTTTCTTCCATAACCATACCCCCTTTTTTCTAATTCTTTTCTTAATTTCTTTCTGATTCTTGATAATCTTGATTTTGCTTTTATTTCTGTAATTTCTAATATATTTGCTATTTCTTTTATACTTTTTGATTCGTAATAATAATATGTAAAAATATTCTTATCTTCTTCTTTCATTTTAGTTAATTCATTTGTTACAATATCAATTTGTTCTTTTTCTTCTGCTTCATTTTGTGTGTAATCAATTTTATCAAATAAATAATTTTGTAATTCGTGGATATTTTCAGTATTTTCGCTTGTACTTTTAACATCTCTTCTCTTTTTTCTAATTAAATTTTTCGTTATCCCTGCTATATATGGAGAAATTTCCTTATTTATATCTAACTTTTCTTTATTTCTCCATATAGTAAGAAATACATCTGAGGCAATTTCTTCTATATCTTCATTGCTAAATAAATATCCACTATTTTTTATAATGATATATACATATCCGAGCATATTCTTTTATTATTTTTTCTATATTAAGATTTCCCTTAAAAACAAACTCCTTTATTTTCTTATTACTCATTTCGCTTTAAAGCTCCTTTTTTAGATATCTGACTATATATTACCATTTTTTTGATAAAGGTAACATTGACATTAGAAAAAAGTAGATATTTTAGATTTAGTATTTTAAAATATCTACTTTTTAGTACTTATATAATTATATAAACTTTTTTCGTAATATAAATTCTCCTCTTTATTTCTTGAATTTATCTATTTTAATATTTTTTCTTATGTAGAGTTTATTTTAAATATAACACAGCAATGCATTCTACATGGCTCGGACACTTTCTGTAGATAGTTTTCGCTAGCCTCATATGATGACTGTTGATTTATATTATTTTGAGTTTCCGAGATTTTCTCGGTAACTGAATTTTTGTCCTCTTCACACTTGATTTCGTTGCCACTTTTTAGGATAAAAGTTATTACTCTTGGATTTATTTTTCCTTTGCTATCCTTTTCTCCTATTATAACTTTTTCTATCATTAATTCAAAGACATCTTTATCAAAATTTGGCATAATTTCATTGTCTTTAAATAGTGTTTTAAATTTGTTTAATCCTTGATTTAAACTCATTGAATCTTCTATTTCTAGTTGTAAGTGCTCTTGTTCTTTTGTTATCTTGTTGATTTTGTTTTGTAGTTTAGCTTTCTTTTCTTGTAATGTTTCAGTTGATATTGTTCCATTTAAGTTTAAATCAATTAGTTTATCTATTTTTTCTTTTAAAATTTGTTTTTGTTTCTCTAGTCTTTTAATAGAACTTTCGTTACTTTCTTCTTGTATTATTTCTTCCATTTCATCTAAAAATGTTTGTATTAGTTCTTTGTTACTGTCGCATAGTAGTTTATAACTTTGTGTAAATGCTTCCTCTATAATACTTTCTTTTATAGCTTTACAATGTGGGCACTTTTCTTTTCCATGTTTTACAAATTCCATACAATGCCAAACTGTTATACTATTTTTCGTTCCAGAGTGCCAATTTCTTCTTGTTAATAAACTACCACAAAAGCCACAATATAGTCTACTACTAAAAGGATATTTTCTACTAAAATTGCCCTTTCTTCTTCCAGAGCCTCGTACTCCTCCTCGTTTTTGTAAAATTTCTTGTACTTGATTAAACATTCTTTCAGATATAATTGGCTCATGATGTTCTTGCATATAATACATGTTTTCTTCTCCCATATTTACTACTCTTCTATGAGATATTGGATCTGTTGTATATGTTTTTCCTTGTAAGACATCTCCTTTGTATTTTTCGTTTTTTAAAATACCTCTTATAGTTGATTCGTGCCATTTCTTTTTGCCTGTTGGAGTTGTATATTTCATACTTGTTAATTCTTTTGCAATAGTTGTGCAACCTACTCCTTGACAGTATCTTTCAAAGATATATCTTACTATTTCTGCCTCTTCATAATTTACTGATATTTGCTTCGATTCTTTATCATATACATAACCCAAACATCCATTATATCCAATTAGTTCTCCTCTCTTTAATTTCATCTGCAAGCCTAATTTTACATGTGAAGAAATATTTTCGCTTTCTTGTTGTGCCATTGCACTTAATACTGTTAGCATTATTTCTCCAGATATTTCTAAAGTATTAATTCTTTCTTCTTCAAAATAAATAGCAATGCCTTTTTCTTTTAATGCTCTTACATATTTTAGAGTATCCACTGTGTTTCTTCCAAATCTTGATATTGATTTTGTAATTATCATATCAAATTTGTTTTGTGTTGCATCTTGCATCATTTTCATGAAGCCATCTCTTTTATAGTCTAATGTTCCTGTTATTCCTTCATCTGCATAAATGCCAACATATAGCCAATCACTATTGCTTTTTATTTTTTCTTCATAATACTTTAATTGGGAGTTGTAACTGTTTAATTGTTCTTCTTTTTCTGTACTTACTCTTGCATAGGCACATACTCTTAAATTTCCTTTTATTATTTCTCCTGTTGTTCTATCAATTCGACCTTTTTTCTTCTCTATAACTTGTACTTTCAAAATTAACCTCTCTTTCTCAAGTTTAGAGAATCTTTATGTGCATATTATACATCAAAAGATAAAATTTTTAAATACCTATATGGCTTAAATTATATTCTTGTAAAATATTTTGCTTTAATTCTTGGTATCTTTCCTCTTTAATCAGTCCCGCTTCAAATGTTTTGTTTAGTATTGCTATTTTTATACTGCAATTAAAAATATTTTCATTTAGTTTGATGTTTTTGGTATTATCAAATTTGATTTCATATAACATAAAAATTCTCCTTACTTGATTAAATTTCAAAAAAGGCAACAGAAAAAGCCAGTCGGCTAGCTTCGACTGACTTCTTGTTTTTACATTTTTTGATAATACCATTATAATATCGTATTTTCCTAAAATCAATTCCCGTTTTTTTCCCTTTTGTCTATCCAA